>JAUVXK010000127.1 GCA_030603635.1 Burkholderiales bacterium
TCCTGCAGCACACGGCGCAGGCCGGCCCATCGCGTGAGCTTGCCAGGCACCAAATCGCAGTCGGGTTTGATGGCCCGCACGCGCTTGAAGATGCGCTCGAAACCGGTGTCCTCCGTCAACACCATCACCGGGGCGCTGAGCTGATGCGACAGGCGCTTGACCAACTCCATGCCAGCCTTGAAGCCCGGCTCCAGATCCGCCTCCGGCGGAATGGCCAGCAACAGCCGTCGGGTGGTGTTGAGCGGCTCGCGCGGCCGCAGCACCACGAGTGAGAAATCGCGGTCGCGCAGCAGGTTCTCCATCAGGGAGCCAAAAAAGAACTCGGGCGCGCGGCTTTGCTCGCTCCAGCCCATCACCACCTCGGTGGCATTCAGTTCGCGGCGGGCCTTGAGCACGCCAGAAGCCAGGTTGAGGTCGATGCGCGTCAGGGGCGTGGCCGGCACCTCGGCCTGCGACAGGTAGCTCACCGCGTCGCTGAGCACCTGTTCGGCCCCGGCCACCTGAGGCGTGGTGTTGCCGTTGTCCTGCACCACCGTCACGGGGTAGATCGGCTGTTCATGGTCGGGCTTGCGCAGCATCAGGGCCAGGTCGAGCAGATGGCGCGAAGGCGCCCGTTCCGACAACGCCGTGAGGATGCGCTGGCGCTCATGCGCCGCAGCCACCGGCGCGTCGCTCACCTCCTGGGCCAGTTGCCGGCCGTAACGGTCCACCTGCCAGGGAGCGATCACACAGGTCACGAGGATCATCACGATGGCACCGTTGACCACGGCGTCGTCGAACAGGCCGATGTCGTAACCCACCACCGTGGCCGCCAGCGTGGCGGCGGCCTGGGCCACGCTGAGCCCGAACACCACCCGCCCCTGTGCCGGGCTGTAGCCCAGCACCAGGCTGCTGAGCCGGGCGGCCAGCCATTTCGTCAGCGTGACCGTGACGACCATGGCCACGGTGATGATCAGTGCGCGCCAGTCGGTCAGGAACACGCGCACGTCCAGCAGCATGCCCACCGACAACAGGAAGAACGGCACGAAGATGGCCTCGCCGGTGAACTGGATGCGGTTCATCAGCGTGCTGTTGTGGGGAATGAGGCGGTTCAGCGCCAGGCCGGCCAGGAAGGCGCCGACAATGGGCTCGGAGCCCGCTGCGTGCGACAGGCTGGCGCAGCCGAACACCACGGCGAGCACGAACACGAACTCGGTAACCCCGTCCCGTCCCACATGCCGGAAGAACCAGCGCGCCAGCTTGGGCAGGCCGTACAGAATGGCGAACACGTACAGCCCCAGGCTGGCACCCAGCCGGTACCAGAAATAGTCATCCACCTCGCCACGCACCGAGCCGGCGATCACCGCCAACACCAGCAACGCCAGCGTATCGGTGATGATGGTGCCGCCCACGGCGGTGGTGACGGCGGTGTTTCGGGCAATGCCCAGGCGGCTGGCAATGGGATACGCCAGCAAGGTGTGCGACGCGAATAGCGAAGCCAGCAGGATCGCCGCCGGCCAGGAGAAGCCCAGCACGTAGTGGCCCACCAGGGTGCCCACCCCCTGGGGAATCGCAAAGGTGAACAGGCCAAAGACGATGCTGTGAAACTTGGAGCGCTTGAGCACCACCATGTCGATCTCGAGCGCGGCGGTGAACATGATGTAGAGCAAGCCGACCGTGCCGAACAGCACGAACGACTGGTCGCGCGCAAGCACGCCGAGGGCATTGGGCCCGAGCACGGCGCCCGCCAACAACAGGCCGATCGTGCCCGGCAGTTGCCAGCGCCCCATCACGATGGGCGCCAGGAGGATCAGGAAGGCCACCAGGGCGAAAACCGCCACCGGATCTGAAATCTGTAAAACGTCAAGCATGCTGCATTGCACCAATTCAGGTGGGTTGCATCATACTTTCAGCGACCATCCCACGCTGGCACATCCATTGCATGGTCCGGCCATGCTGTTGGCCACGCCATCCTCCCCTCGCCCGGCTTATGCCCTGCCTGGTCAGTGGTACGACCGGCTGAGCCTGTTGCTGGAATCGACCGGCGAAGGCATTTTCGGCATCGACCTGGACGGGCACTGCGTGTTCATCAACCGGGCCGGGGCCTCCCTGCTGGGTTACGACGAACCCCAGGCGCTGCTGGGCCTCAACATGCACGACCTCACCCACCACTCCGAGGCCAACGGCACGCCCTACCCGGTGGAGCGCTGCCCCATTTTCAACGCCTTTCGCCAAGGCCTGCCCTGCCGCATCGACAGCGAAGTGTTCTGGCGACGCGATGGGACGGCCTTCCCGGTGGAGTACACCAGCTACCCAATCCAGGACGGCATGCACATTCTTGGTGCAGTCATCACCTTCGTGGACATCACCGAGCGCAAGGCCGCCGAAGCGGCCCTCCACAACGCCAAGGCGGCACTGGAAGAACGGGTGGCCCATCGCACCCAGGAACTGCGCGCCGCGCTCAAGCAGCTGCGCGAACTGGCCGCCTATTCCGACAGCGTGCGCGAAGAGGAACGCACGCGCATTGCCCGCGAAATCCACGACGAACTGGGCAGCCTGCTGGTGGCCCTGAAGATGGACGTGGGCTGGATGGACAAACGCCTCTCGGAACAGGCCGGTCGCAGCCCCGCGGCGCAGGAAGACATGCGCCAGACGCTGCGCTGCAAATGCCAGAACATGGGCCGGCTCATCGAACAGGCCGTGGACAACGTCGGACGCATCATCACCGACCTGCGCCCCAGCATCCTCGATCACCAGGGCCTGTGGGCCGCCCTGGAATGGCAAGCCCAGGAATTCGTGCAGTCGGCCGAAATGATGCTGCTCTGGCACATCCCCGATGAAGGCCTCCCTGAACTGCCTCCGGCAGACGCCATGGCCGTGTTCCGCATCTTCCAGGAAATGCTCAGCAACGTGGGGCGGCACGCGCAGGCCACCACCCTGGACATCCGCATCCAGAGCAAGGAACGGGGGCTGCAGCTCATGGTCTGCGACAACGGCCGAGGGGCCGAGATGAAGGCCTTTGAGGCCGCCGATGCCTACGGCATCATGGGCATGCGCGAACGTGCGCGGCACCTGGGTGGCGAACTGCGCATCTGGAGCCAGCCCGGTCTGGGCTCCTGCTTCCAGCTGGAGCTGCCCATGCGCGAAGGCCCTTGCACGGAAACACCGCGATGAGTGCCAGCCCCATACGCGTGCTCATCGGCGACGATCACCGCATCGTGCGGGAAGGCCTCAAACAAGTGCTGGCCGAGGCCACCGACATGGCCGTGGTGGCCGAAGCGGTGGACGGACCCGCCGTGCTGGAACAGGCCGCCACCCTGCGCCAGCAGCAGGCACTGGACGTGGTGCTGCTCGACATCGCCATGCCCGGCATGGATGGCCTGGAAGTGCTGCAGCGCCTGAAGCAGGCCTTCCCCGACTTGCCCGTGCTCATGCTCAGCACCTACCCGGAAAAGCAATACGCGGTGCGCTGCATCCGCCTGGGGGCAGCCGGCTACCTGAACAAGAGCGCCGACCCCGACGACATGCTGGCGGCGGTGCGCAAAGTGGCCAGCGGCGGGATGTACGTCTCTCCGGCCACCGCGGAGGCGCTCGCCACGGCAGTGGGCGCACCCAAAGGGCGCCAAGGCCCTGAGGCGTTGTCGCACCGCGAGCATCAGGTCTTTCGCCTTCTGGTAGCCGGCCAGAGCGTGAGCGAAATTGGTGCACAGTTGGGTCTCGCCTCCAACACGGTCAGCACCTACCGGGCGCGCGTGCTCGAAAAAACCGGGACGCGCAACGACGTGGAGCTGGCCCTGTACGCAGAAAGACTGGCCCAGCGCCCCGCCGATCGACACGGTCTGTAGGGCTGCCCCTACAGACCGTCGACCGACCTGCAACGATTTGCAGTGGCCAGGCCTCCCTGGCACAAACCGGGCCCGATGCTTGCATGTTGCACCGCGTCATCAACTCGACGAGGTGCTCCATGACCCAGTACTTTGACCCCTACGACGCCGACCGCCCCCTCATGATGAAGTGCAGCTGCGGACGCGACCACACCGTGGCAGAGCACCAGCAGGAAGTGGCGGCCCAACAAGCCGTGACCGAGCTGAAGCGCCGCAGCGAAACGGCCGAATTCGAGGCGTACTCGAACCAGTTCATCGAGGCCACCTTGATGAAATCCCTCTTCCCCGAGGAACCCGTGCGCCGCCGCTTCCTGCGGGCCGTGGGCAAGGGCACGGCCATGGCAGCCATCTCCAGCCTGCTGCCCGTGGCCAGCCTGCAGGCCATGGCCCAGGAACGCCGCTCCCTGGAAAAAACCAACCTCACCATCGGCTTCATCCCCATCACCTGCGCCACCCCGCTGATCATGGCGCACCCGCTGGGCTTTTACGAAAAGCAGGGCCTGAAGGTGGAAGTCACCAAAACGGCCGGCTGGGCCCTGGTGCGCGACAAGGTGATCAACAAGGAATACGACGCGTCGCACTTCCTCTCGCCCATGCCGCTGGCCATGAGCCTGGGGCTGGGCGCCAACACCACGCCCACCAACGTGGCCACCATCCAGAACATCAATGGCCAGGCCATCACCATGTCGATCCGGCACAAGGACAACCGCGACCCGAAGAACTGGAAAGGCTTCAAGTTCGGCATTCCTTTCGACTATTCGATGCACAACTTCCTGTTGCGCTACTTCCTGGCGGAGCATGGCCTGAACCCCGACACCGACGTGCAGATCCGCGTGGTGCCGCCCGCCGAAATGGTGGCGAACCTGCGCGCCGGCAACATCGACGGCTTCCTGGGCCCGGACCCGTTCAACCAGCGCGCCGTGTTCGACGAGGTGGGCTACCTCCACACCCTCACCAAGGACCTGTGGAACGGCCACCCCTGCTGTGCCTTCGGCACCACCACCGAATTCATCCAGCAGAATCCCAACACCTTTGCGGCCCTCTACCGTGCGGTGCTCACCGCCGCCGCCATGGCGCGCGACCCGGCCAACCGCCCGCTCATCGCGCAGACCATTGCTCCGGCCCAGTACCTCAACCAGCCCGAAGTGGTGGTGCGCCAGGTGCTCACCGGCCGCTATGCGGACGGGCTGGGCGGCATTCAGAACGTGCCCGACCGCGCCGACTTCGACCCCATGCCCTGGCAGAGCATGGCCGTGTGGATGCTCACGCAGATGAAGCGCTGGGGCTACATCCAGAACGAGGTGAACTACCGCCAGATCGCCGAGCGCGTGTTCTTGATCACCGATGCCCGCAAACACATGAAAGACCTGGGCCACGCGTTCGAAGACGGCCCCGCCATGAAGAAGCACATGATCATGGGCAAGGAGTTCGACCCCACCAAGCCCGAGGCCTATCTCAACAGCTTCGCCATCAAACGGGGGTGAAGTCATGGTACGCAACCTGAACGCAAGAGCGGCGGTCGTCTCGCTGCTCATCCTCTTGTCGCTGATCGGCATGTGGCAACTGGCCACCACCGGACCCAGCATCGGTGGGCCGGCGGCGGGGCTGAGCGCTGAGGAACTGGAGTACCTGGAGATGATGGGCCAGGCCCCAGGCGACGTGAAAAGCAGTGGCTTCCCCACCCCGCGCGAGGTGGCGGCGGCGAGCTGGACACACCTGTCGGAGCCGTTCTACGACCGCGGCCCCAACGACAAGGGCATCGGCATCCAGCTGATGCATTCGCTGGCCCGTGTGGCCTTGGGCTTCTCCCTGGCGATCGCCGTGGCACTGCCGCTGGGCTTCCTCATCGGCATGTCGCCCATCATGCGCAAGGCGTTCGACCCCTTCGTTCAGGTGCTCAAACCCATCAGCCCCCTGGCCTGGATGCCGCTGGCACTCTACACCCTCAAGGACTCCAACGTCAGCGGCATTTTCGTGATCTTCATCTGCTCCATCTGGCCGATGCTGATCAACACCGCCTTTGGCGTGGCGTCCGTCAAGCGCGACTGGCTCAACGTGGCCATGACGCTGGAGGTCTCGGCCCTGCGCAAGGCCTTCCTGGTCATCCTGCCGGCGGCGGCCCCCACCATCCTCACCGGCATGCGCATCAGCATGGGCATTGCCTGGCTGGTGATCGTGGCAGCCGAAATGCTGGTGGGCGGCACGGGCATCGGCTACTTCGTGTGGAACGAGTGGAACAACCTGTCGCTGAGCAACGTGATCTTCGCCATCCTGATGATCGGCCTGGTGGGCATGCTGCTGGACCAGATGTTTGGCGTGCTGCAAAGGTGGGTGACCTATGTGGAGTGATGTGAACCAGCGCGAGGCCGCCACGGCCCTCGCCCCGAGCAACCCCGCCCCTGCGGCCCCTGCCAGAGACCCTGCCATGACCGGTTTTCTCCAGATCGAAAAGCTCAGCAAGGCCTACGTGTCCGCCAAGCCCGTGTTCGCCGATGTGTCGTTCACCATCGACAAAGGCGAGTTCGTGTGCGTGATCGGCCACTCCGGCTGCGGCAAGACCACGGTGCTGAACGTACTGGCCGGCCTGGACACGGCCACCAGCGGCAATGTGATCATGGACGGCAAGGAAGTGGTGGGACCCAGCCTGGAGCGCGGCGTGGTGTTCCAGAGCCACGCCCTCATGCCCTGGCTCACCGTGCGCAAGAACATCGCGTTTGCGGTGGAGTCGCGCTGGCCCGGCTGGAAGGCCGCCCAGGTAAACGAACACGTGGAAAAATACGTGGCGCTGGTGGGCCTGAGTGCCGCCATCGACAAGAAACCCAGCCAGCTTTCCGGCGGCATGAAACAGCGCGTGGGCATTGCCCGTGCCTTCGCCATCCAGCCCAAGATGCTGCTGCTCGACGAGCCCTTTGGCGCCCTGGACGCGCTCACGCGCGGCACCATCCAGGACGAGTTGATGACCATCGTGCACCAGACCCACCAGACGGTGTTCATGATCACCCACGACGTGGACGAAGCCATTCTGCTGGCCGACCGCATTCTGCTGATGAGCAACGGCAGCGAAACCGACAAGGGCTACGTGCCCGGCGGCATTGCC
>JAUVXK010000121.1 GCA_030603635.1 Burkholderiales bacterium
GGTGGCCAGCGTCATGGCGATTTCGAGCTGGCGCTGTTCGCCGTGGCTGATGGCGCTGGCGGCATAGCGGGCACGGTGGGTCAGGCCCGCCAGTGTCATGGCCCTTTCGGCCCGCTGGTTGATGTCCTTGAACCCGGCGACGCTGGCTAGCCAGCGTCCCGCATGCGGGGTACGCGACTGGGCCGCCAGACGTACGTTCTCCCAGACGGTGAAGGGCAGGAAGATGTTGGTTTTCTGGTAGCTGCGACCCAGGCCCCAGCGGGAAATGCGCTCGGCCTTGTGACCCGTGATGTCGCGGCCAGCCAGCCGGATCGTGCCGGATGTGGGGGGCAGGTCGCCGGAGAGGAGGTTGGTCAGGGTGGACTTGCCGGCCCCGTTGGGGCCGATCACCGCATGCAGGTGGTTGCGCCGCAACTGCAGCGACACGTTGTTCACGGCAGCCAGTCCGCCGAACCGTTTGGTGACCTGGTCGGCCTGGAGCAAGACGTCAGACATGGCGTTTCTCCGAGGGGGTTGTGCCCTGGCTGTCGACATCGGTCCCGTCAGGGGGTGGCGAGGAAGCGCCAAACAGGCGGTCGTGGAGGTTCTGCCCCAGACCCAGCAGGCCCTTGGGCGCGAAGATGACGACAAGCACGATGAACCCACCCATGAGCAGTTGCCAGTGCTTCGTTAGGTCTTTGAAGAGGTGCAGCAGGTATTCGAAGGCGAAGGCACCGACAATGGCGCCCGCGAAGTTGCCCATGCCGCCCAGGATGACCATCATGATGGCGTGTGCGCTGAGGTGAAAACCCATCAGTTCGGGGTTCACAAAGCCGGTCTGGGCGGCCCACAGGTAGCCGGCCACGCCGGCGAGGGTGCCGGCCAGGGTGAAGGCCGTGAGCTTGTACCACATGGTCCCGTAGCCCATGGCCCGCATGCGGTGCTCGTTCACGCGAATGCCGGCCAGCGTGCGTCCGAACGGCGAGAACAGGAGCCGGCGCAGGAAGGCGTAGACGATCAGCAGCACCGTCAGCGTGAAATAGAAGAAGGTGATGCGGCTTTCGAGGTTGAAAAGCTCCTCGCCACCCGTGAGTGGGCCGAGTGCGGTGGTGGGCTTGAAATAGACATAGATGCCGTCCGAGCCGCCCAGGGAGCGGTTGTCGAAGAACAGGAAGAAGATCATCTGGGCGAATGCCATCGTCACCATGATGAAGTAGATGCCGTGGGTACGGACGACGAAGAAGCCGATGATCAGCGCGGCCAGCCCGGCGCCTGCGGCGGCCAGCGGCAGGCTCCACCACAGGCTGATCGGACCGCTGTCGGGCGTGAGGAAGGCGAGGGCGTAGCCCGCCAGGCCGAAGAAGGCCGCATGGCCGAGCGAGACCATTCCGGTGACGCCCTGCAGCAGATCCAGACTCATCGCGAAGATGGCGAGGATCATCATCTGCGTGAGCATCTGGGTGTAGTAACCGGTGCTGTCGAGGCCCATGACGGGGTAGAGCGCGAGGGCAACGGTACCCAGGCCGAGGGTGAGCTGCAGGCTGCGGGGCAGGTGCTCGAGATGGGAACTGGCGGCGGACATCGTTCAGCGTTTCTCAGAATTCGGGGTCATTGTTTGAACAGGCCTTCGGGCTTGTAAAGCAGCACTGCCGCCATGAGCATGTACACGAGCATCCCCGCGATCTGCGGGATCAACACCTTCCCGAAGGTGTCCACAAGGCCGACGAGCAGCGCGGCAATGAGCGCGCCGCGCACCGATCCGATGCCACCGATGACGACCACCACGAAGCACATGATCAGCACCGAGCCCCCCATGCCAGGATAGACGCTGGAAATGGGCGCCGCGATCATCCCGGCAATGGAGGCAAGCCCCACACCCAGCGCGAACACCACGGCGTAGATGAGCCTGATGTTGACGCCCAGGGCCTCGGTCATGTCCCGGTTGAAGGCACCGGCGCGGATCTTCATGCCAAGGCGGGTCTTGGAGATCAGCAGATACAGCCCGATGGCCAACAGGATGCAGATCCCCGACATGAACAGGCGGTACGCGGGATAGGACAGGTTGTCGGTGAGGGCGATCGACCAGTTCAGCATCTCGGGCATCTGCACCGCGTGGACGTCGTCACCCCAGAGGAGGGAGCGCATCTCCTCGAAGATGTAGATGAGGCCGAAGGTCAGCAGCACTTGATCGAGGTGGTCACGCTTGTAGAAATGCCGGAACAGCGACCATTCCAGGACCAGCCCGAGGAGGATGGACAGCACCGTGCCGACCACGATGGCGACAAAGAGGCTGCCGAAGGTGCCGGCGAAAGACCAGGCCATGTAGGCGCCGAGCATGTAGAAGCTGCCATGCGCCAGGTTGACCACCCCCATGATGCCAAAGATCAGGGTGAGCCCTGCGGCCAGCATGAACAGCAGCAGGCCGTACTGCAGGCTGTTGAGCAGCTGGATCAGGAAATTCGCAAAATCCATGGGGATATGCCGTTTATCGAAAAGGATGCGGCGCCATGCGCACAGGCCATGGCGCCGCGGTCAGAGGGTGAAAGGAGGGCGCGCTGGGTCAGGCCATACGGCAACCGGTGCCGGGATCCTCCACCGCTTTCTGGGCGATGCCAATGACCTTGTTCTCGCGCCCGACGACCTCGCGCAGGTACATGTCCTGGATGGGGTTGTGGGACTTGCTCATGGTCCATTTCCCTCGCGGGCTGTCGATCGTCGCTCCCCGCATCGCGGCGTAGAGCGCTTGTTTGTTGGACAGGTCGCCTCTGACCGCGTTGGCACCCTGGACCAGCAGCAGGCCGGTGTCGTAGCCCTGGACGGCGTACACGTCGGGTTGCATGCGGAAGGCTTTTGCGTATTCCAGACGGAATTTCTTGTTCCGTGGCGTGTCCAGCGAGTCGCTGTAGTGCATGGTGGTGAGCACGCCGTTGGCCGCATCGCCGGCAGCGTCCAGCACACCTTCGGTGAGAAAGCCGGAACCGTAGAGCTGGATCGTGCGGTTCAGGCCGGCGGCCGCATAGTCGCGCAGGAACTTGGCGGCGCCGGCACCGGCGAAGAAACAGGCCACGGCATCCGGGCGCAGCGAGGCGATTTCGGTCAGCAGCGCCTGGAATTCCACGTTGGGGAATGGCAGCCCGAGCTTGCGCACGATGGTGCCGCCCGCAGCGGTGTAGCTCTGCTCGAAGCCCTCGAAGGCCTCATCGCCAGCGGCGTAGTTCCAAGTGATCCAGACGGCGCGCTTGTGGCCCCTGTCCACCATGGCCTTGCCGAGCGCCAGGGTGGGCTGCGAGTTGGTGAAGCTGGTACGGAACACGTTCGGCGCACACTGGGCGCGGGTGGCTGCGTGTACCCCGGCGTTGGGGATCAGGTTCAGGACGCCGGATTCCCGTGCCACGCGGTGGATGCCCATCTGCACACCGGAGTGCACGGTACCGACGAGCACATCCACACGATCGCGCTGGACCAGGCGCTGTGCGTTCTCGACGCCCTTGGCCGGGTTGGACTCATCGTCCACCTTGAAGAATTCCACCTCTCGGCCGCCGAGTTTACCGCCCTGTTCGTCCAGTGCCATGCGGAAACCGTTTTCGATCGCCACCCCCAACTGGGCGAAGGTCCCGGTGTAGGGCAGCATGAAGCCGACCCGGACTCGGTTGGATTGCGCTCGAACGATTTCGGGCAGCAAGAGGCCTGTGGATGCAGCGCCGATGACGGCGGCTGTGCGGGTGAGTACGACTCGGCGAGAGGTCATGGTTTGTCTCCTGTTGGGGGGGTAACGATCGGATATTAGAAGGGTTCGTTGCGAGCGGTGATCCTGAATTACCCGGTAGCCGACCAGATAATTTATGGTTAAACTATTTGGCGGCTTGCACCAACGCATGCTCCACGAGCCAGGAGCGGCACCAGGCAACCCCGGATTCTTCTGGTGAGACGTCGCTGCTGGCATCGTGTGTCCACACCTCACCGAGACGCTGCGCCCCCAGGTCGGTGAGTTTTTCGTCAAAGTTCCTGCCACCCATGGCGAAGGTCATGGGGTAGCTGCCCTGGTCACCCAGGGACATCACGCCATAGCGCACATGCCCGAGGTACTGCGGGTTGGCGTGCAGGCTTGCGTACAGAGCCTGCGCGTTGTCGGGAACGTCCCCGCTCCCGTAGGTGGCACAGCAGATCAGGAACAGCGCGGACTCGTCGAACACCTCCACGGTCAACCCGTCCATGAGTTGAACGTCGATGTCGTCCACCAAGTCTGCGCAGTCCATCTGGATGGCCTGAGCGACGCATTCGGCCGTGCTGGTGGTGGTCCCGACGAGAATCTTGAGCTTCATGGATGATGCATTAAATTGCTTATTTGCCATGCAATATACTTCATAAAACCTCGATTCGCCCCTCAGGAAAACCCTGATGAGGGACGGATGTGCGAGGAGGCAGATCGGGTGTGTCTTCAGCCGGGGCCCGGGGTGTCAACCCGGTAAAATCCGGGGTCTTTCTCCCTTCAGGCCACACCGTGACCCAGCACATCACCCCGATCGAGGGGGGCGACGCCCTCGGCAACTTCCGCGCCCAGCAACTCCTTCCCCGCCTGCAAGCCATCCATGACCGGATCGTCGGCGTCTCTGCCCGCTTCGTGCACCTGGTGGACACGCTTGAGCCGCTCACGGATGCTCAGCTCAAGGGCTGGCAGGCGCTGCTGACCTACGGCGAACCTTACCAGGGCGAGACGGGCGGTGTGCTGGTGGTGGTGACGCCGCGCATCGGCACGGTGTCGCCCTGGGCGTCCAAGGCCACGGACATCGCTCACAACTGCGGGTTCGCTGTCAAGCGGGTGGAGCGCATCACCGAATACCGGCTTACCCTCAAGGCTGGCCTGCTGGGCAAGGCCGACCTCAGCCCGCAGCAGTGGCAGCAAGTGGCCGCTGTGCTGCACGACCGCATGACCGAAAGCGCCGTGGCCAGCCGCGCAGACGCTCTCCACCTGTTCACCGAGCTGGAGCCCGCCCCCATGGAGCACGTGGACGTGCTGGGCGGTGGCCGCGCAGCGCTGGAAAAGGCGAACGTCGCCTGGGGCCTGGCGCTGGCGGACGACGAGATCGACTACCTCGTCAAGGCTTTCAACGACCTCAAGCGCAACCCCACCGACGTGGAATTGATGATGTTCGCGCAGGCCAACAGCGAACACTGCCGTCACAAGATCTTCAACGCGCAGTTCACGATCGACGGCGTGGCGCAGGACAAGAGCCTGTTCGGCATGATCCGCCACACCCACCAGACCAGCCCGCAGCACACGGTGGTGGCCTATTCGGACAACGCCTCCATCATGGAAGGGCACGAGCTGGAACGCTTCGTGGCCCGTGCCCAGAGCGGCGCCGCCACGCCCTATGTGGCCGAGCGTGCCCAGCACCACGTGCTGATGAAGGTGGAAACACACAACCACCCCACGGCCATTTCCCCGTTCCCTGGCGCCTCCACCGGTGCGGGCGGCGAAATCCGCGACGAAGGCGCCACTGGCCGGGGCTCCAAGCCCAAGGCGGGCCTGACGGGCTTCACCGTGTCCAAGCTGTGGGGCGGCTGGTCCGACCAGCCAGGCGGCAAGCCCGAGCACATTGCCAGCCCCTTGCAGATCATGACCGAAGGCCCGCTGGGCGGCGCGGCCTTCAACAACGAGTTCGGCCGGCCCAACCTGCTGGGCTACTTCCGCGAGTACGAGCAGACCGTGGCCACCGACGCCGACACCGTGCAGCGCGGCTACCACAAGCCCATCATGATCGCGGGTGGCCTGGGCCAGATCGAAGCCGGGCAGACCAAGAAGATCGAATTCCCCGCGGGCACGCTGCTCATCCAGCTGGGCGGGCCTGGCATGCGCATCGGCATGGGCGGCGGTGCGGCCAGTTCCATGGCGACCGGCGTGAACGCGGCCGATCTGGACTTCGACTCCGTGCAGCGTGGCAACCCCGAGATCGAGCGCCGCGCCCAGGAAGTCATCAACCAGTGCTGGACGCTGGGTGACAAGAACCCCATCCTTGCCATCCACGACGTGGGTGCGGGCGGTCTGTCCAACGCCTTCCCCGAACTCACGAACGACGCTGGGCGCGGTGCGCGCTTCGACCTGCGTGCCGTGCCACTGGAAGAGTCCGGTCTTAGCCCGAAGGAAATCTGGTCCAACGAGAGCCAGGAACGCTACGTGTTGGCCATCGCCCCCGAGTCGCTGGATCAGTTCAAGGCCTTCTGCGAACGCGAGCGTTGCCCCTTCGCCGTGGTGGGGGTGGCCACCGAGCAGCGCCAGCTGGTGCTGACCGATGAAGATAGCGTGAGCGGCGCCGGGCCGTCCCAAGCCGCGAGGGCCCCCTCGGGGGGCAGCGAACCACACGCAGTGGGGAGCGTGGGGGCTGCAGTCAACATGCCCATGGACGTGCTGCTGGGCAAGCCGCCCAAGATGCACCGCGACGTGAAAACCGTGGAGCGCAAGGCAGCCGAACTGGACCTGACGGGCGTGGACCTGCAAAAGGCCGTCATCGACGTGTTGAGCCACCCCACTGTCGCTTCCAAGCGCTTCCTCGTCACGATTGGCGACCGCACCGTGGGCGGCCTGAGCCACCGCGACCAGATGGTGGGCCCGTGGCAGGTGCCTGTGGCTGACTGCGCCGTGACCCTGGCCGACTACGCCGGTTTTGCCGGTGAGGCCATGAGCATGGGTGAGCGCACCCCGCTGGCCGCTCTGGACGCCCCTGCTTCCGG
Organism: Burkholderiales bacterium; assembly: GCA_030603635.1. Lineage (GTDB taxonomy): Bacteria > Pseudomonadota > Gammaproteobacteria > Burkholderiales > Burkholderiaceae_C > Tepidicella. Next base: position 6,709 of record JAUVXK010000121.1, read on the forward strand.
CCGCATGGCCGTGGCAGAAGCCATTACCAACCTGCTGGCCGCGCCCATTGAACTGCCGCGCGTGAAGTTGAGCGCCAACTGGATGGCCGCTTGCGGCGAGCCGGGCGAGGACGCCGCGCTGTACGCCACCGTCAAGGCTGTGGGGATGGAGTTGTGCCCGGCTTTGGGCGTGAGCATTCCCGTGGGCAAGGACAGCTTGTCCATGCGCACGCAGTGGACCGTACCGAAGGGTGAATCAGGTGCTGACGGCGAGCAGAAGAAGGTCACCTCGCCGGTGAGTCTGATCGTCAGCGCCTTTGCCTCGCTGCCTGACGTGCGCGGCACGCTGACGCCGCAACTCGACGCACAGGAAGAAGACACCACCCTGGTGCTGGTCGATCTGGGCAAAGGCAGGAACCGCATGGGCGGCTCCATCCTGGCGCAGACGCTGGATCAACCCGGCGGCGCCGTGCCCGACCTGGACGAGGCGCAAGACCTGATCGCGTTGGTGAACGCCGTGAACGCCTTGCGCGCGCAGGGCAAGATCCTGGCCTACCACGACCGCAGTGACGGCGGCCTGCTGGCCACCGTGGCCGAAATGGCCTTTGCCGGTCACGTGGGCGTGGCCCTGAACGTGGACCTGCTCGTCACCGAGGGCGACGGCATCTCCGACAGCCGCATGGACACGGGCGACGCCAAGAACTGGGCGTCGCAGGTGAGCGCTCGCCGCGAGGAACTGACCCTCAAGGCGCTCTTCAACGAAGAACTGGGCGTGGTGCTGCAGGTGCGCACCGCCGAGCGCAACGA
>JAUVXK010000103.1 GCA_030603635.1 Burkholderiales bacterium
TTGCACTTGTCAAAGTCAATGATCCAGACCTTGCCGTCTGTACCGAGCAATATATTGTGGCAGTTCAGGTCGGAGTGAAAGATCTGATGGTTGTGCATCTGTCGGATGGTTTCCCCGATCCGTTCCCACTCGTGGGGCTCGATCGGTCGCTGGGCCAGCACCTGGGCCACGTTCGCGGTGTCGGGCAGGTATTCGACCATGATGTCGGCCTTGTAATGCCAGCCTCGCTTCACGCACCGTGCAGCTATGGGACGCGGTACGGGCAATCCCCGTGACACCATCTCCCGCAGGAGTGTCATTTCCTGCATCGCCCGTGTCTGTGGTACAGGCTGGGCCGGGTAACGGTCGGGGTTCCACTTGGCCACCAGCCCCCCCCTGCGGTAATGCCGCAGCAGCCATGTCTGTTCCTGCCTGTGTATAAGTGTCACCTGCCCGCGCCCACTGCCGGTGGCCAGGGGGCGGCTTTGCGGTTCCGTTTCGAACCCCGACCGGCGCTGCAGCGGTGTTGTCACGGAGGTGTTCCACCAGGTCGTGATCGAACCCTCGTTCTCCACCAACACGTCGTCCATGGGTTGCTGTGGCCAGCCATCAAGCCGTTGCAGGCGTGCAAGCGTCCGCCATGATGCCCCTTGCTGGCTGAGCCAGAATGCCTTGGCGCGTTCACCGGCATGCTTCTGCCCGTCGGGGTGCTCCAGCCATTTGATCAACACATCCGCCAGTTGCTCGGCGTTGGCCTGTTCGCCACCGCCTTCGGCAAGAATGGCCTGGTAGAGGTCGGGGAACTGGTGTACGTTGGGGCCCACCAGCACGGGGCAAGCCCGGGCCAGGGCTTCCAGAGGACTGTGGCCTCCCACATGCGCCCAGGTGCCACCCATCAGGGCCACGTGAGCACCAAGGTAAACGTTGGCGAGTTCACCGATCGTGTCCAGCAAAAAAACCTGAGTGTCCGGCCGCACCGGCTCATTGCGGGTGCGGCGAACCAGCTTCAGCCCATAGGAGGCGACGTGGTGGGCGACCTCGTCAAATCTGGGGCTGTGTCGGGGTGCCAGCACCAGCAGGGCTTGTGGGCAGCGTGCCGCGATCATGGGCCACAGTTTCAGGATCACCTCCTCATCGCCGGCATGGGTGCTGGCGGCTACAACCACCCGTCGGGCAGACAGGTCAGGAAGGTGGCCGGTTTGTGCCGGGTGGATTGCTGCTCCGTCAAACTTCAGGTTTCCAGTGGTGCTGATCCGATTCGCGGGCACACCTTGCGTTTCAAGTCGGGTGGCCGAGGCGCTGTCGGCGCAGGTGACACACGCCAGCTGGGCCAATCGAGGGCGAAGCAACACACGTTGCAGGCCCGGCGAGCGCCGTGCACTCCTTTCCGTGAGTCGGGCATTCACCAAGGCCACTGGGATATGCCGTCGCTCGCATTGCAGCAACCACTCGGGCCATAACTCGCGCTCCAGCACCACGAGCATCCGGGGTTGTATCCGGTCCAGGAAGCTGGTCACCGTCCAGGCGTGGTCGGCCGGGGCGTAGTGCACCTGGGCCTTGCCTTGCGTCCTTTCCAGCAGGACGGCGCGGCCGGCCGGAGTCTGCACCGTCCACGTCACGGCGTGCACCCCCCAGGCCCGTTCCAGCTCAGGCAACAGGGTCAGCGCCGCCTGGACTTCGCCCACCGAAGCCGCATGTATCCATATGCCCCCCATCGCCGAAGGCGTACCCGAGACGCGGCCCCAGCGTTCCATCAGGTGCTTGCGGTAGGCGGGTTCCTGGCGTCCACGCCACCACAGCCACGCGGTCACCCCTGCCAGCAGTGGCCACCAGGCGATCCGGTACAGCGTGTGCCACGCCCCGGCTCTGCCCATCAGCGCCAATGCTCTTCCACCCATCGGCTGGGCTTCACGTGTCGGTACCACTTGCCACTCACCCCGGCAATCACGTCGGGCGGGTTGGGTTTGCCATGGAAAACGATGATGCGCGCGCCTTCAGGAACGGTGGCCTCCTTGAACCAGCTCATCAGTGTCGAGGGCATGCAGTGCCGCTTAAAGCTACGGCACCAGGCATCGGGCCAGTAGCCCAGCTTGCCCTGGCGGGCCAGGTAACCCGTGATGAACTCCTGCTCGTTGCGCACCTCCTGCGTCACTTTCGGGTAGCCTTGCTTGAGGTACTCCAGCGCGTCGGCATGTGCTCCGATCGTGTACCGGTAGCACGAGGTGTTGCCCGTGCCATCGGTCTTGTCCCATTCCCTGATCACCAGGAATTCTCCCGGTAGATCGAAAAAGGGGTCCAGGCTGTCCATGATCACGATGTCCAAGTCCAGGAACAGCGTGGGCCCGCTCAGGTCGTACAGGGGGTTGGCAAAGCTGGTCAGCTTCAGCCAGCCGTGTCCGAATGTCCAGGGCTTGCGCTGGTCGAACTCGTCAAAGCCCACCATGGGAATCGGCTTTGTCTCGATGTGCGGCGCAATTCCCTGCGTGTCGTCGGTGAGGCAGACGAACCGGAACGGACGATGCAGGTGCCGCGACACCATGCTGTGCAGCTTGTTCACGTATTCGGGGCCGTACTTCTTGCCCCACTTGATGCACAGCACGTTGACGGGAGTGATCGGGGTGGTTTCGGTCATGGGGTCGGTTCCCTCAAAAAGGCAAAAGGCTGCCGCATCGACAGCTTGAATTTCAGGTAATGCAAGCGATCTCGCCAGCCCACAGTCACGCGAACAGGCCGCAGCCCCCCTGACAGGGCGGGCTGGATCAGGTGGCGGTCGAACCGCTCCATCACGGCCTCGGGGTTGTAACGCGCACTGTAGCAGTCCCAGTCCTGGGATTGCAGCTCCTGGCGGTCCATTTGGGTGATGATCTGGGCAAGGGAGCCTGCATCTGTGTAGTAAAAGCCCCTGGAGCCCAGCACGTCCATATGGTGGGTGTGCTTGCCAAACTGGTAGGTGATCACGGGCTTGTTGCAGATGGAAAACTCCCCGCAGGCGAGCCCGAAGGACTCGCCCAGTCTGCGCCCGTGCAGCATGGCATCGCAAGTATGGATGACCCGGACCTTGCGTTCCATGTCGGGGGAGCCGGGCAGGAAATGCACGCGCTCATGGGCCATGAACGGGGTGATGTTCAGGAACACGGCGTGCAGGTCGTTCCGCTGCTCCAGGGCCTGCTTCAATCCGTCAATGGCGGCAGGAATGTTGAAACTGCCCGCCCCACCGTATCCCCCAACGACCAAGGCTTCGGAGGGGATGCCCAGCTCGCCACGCAGATCCCCCTCCACCACCGGCAGGTGCACGATATGCGGAACGCAGGGCAAGCGGTTGCGGCTGCAATGCCAGCTCAGCCATTCCGAAATGTAGGCGTATGCCGTTCCGTGGGCTTGTCGGGGGTCGGTCGGAAACACGGCATGCACCATGGTCGGCACGATGCCCGAGACCAGGCCGTCGCGCTTGCCAGACTTGATGGCGTAAAGCGCCTGTGCCCCGTGTTGCTTGAGCAGCGCATCCAGCTCGTCGCGGTGGCTGTAGCCCCATACCGGAAAGCGGCTGGTGAACTTGGGCAGGGCCAGCGCGCTGTTGTTCGGATTGTTCAGGTCATAGACGATCAGGCTTCTGTTGCCCAGCAGCGTTTCGTTGAAGTGCGCGTAGTCGTACAGCGCCACCTCGGTGCCTTGCAGCGAGATCTGGTTGGAGTGGAAGGCGATGGTCGTCATGTCTTGCGCCGGTTACCGTGAGCAGCAAAAATCAACGCCGCCATCAAGGTGGAGAAATGGCTTTCGGTGGACAACCATAACGACCCGTGGGTGAGGCTCGTCACCACGAAAATTCCCGTGAAGGCCGCCGCCAATCCCCTTTCGTGTGCGGGGCTGTCACGTGTCATCCACATTGGGGCAAAGACCAGCGCAAGCATCAGCGCCAGACCGATCAGACCGTGGTCCACGGCAATGAACAGAAACTGGTTGTGGGGGTGCACACTGCCCAGCCGGCACCATTCGTCGGTGTCGGCGAGCCGGCAGAACTGGTCGTGGTAGGCCGCCGTTCCCCAGCCGAACACGGGGCGCTCCTGGATGAGCTGCAGCGATTTTTCTGCAAAGTACAGGCGCTGCCCGGCAGAAGAGTGGTCTTCGAGGCTGCGGTTCGTGGCCTCCTGGAGCGTTTGCTGCAACCGGTCCTGCATTTGCGGCGATACCGTGTACACGGCCACAGCACTCAGTGCCACGCACAGCAAGGCACCCAAGCGCCAACTCCAGCGCTGCGCCGCCCAGAAGCCAAAGCCGGCAACCGACGCCCCCAAGGCCAGGTAGCCGGTTCGGCCCGCCGACAGGTGGGTGATGCTCACCGCCGCCGCCAAAGCCAGGCCAAGCCAGATCAGCCGCCTGGGCCAGGACCGGTTCGGCTTCATGAACACGGCGAGCATCAGGGCCACGAACAGCGACATCTGTATGCCCTGCGATATGTAGTCCTTGACCACGGTGTGGTCCACATTCCAGCCCAGGTTCTGCGTGCGGGACCAAGGCAACTGAAACCAGATGTTCAGATAGGTGCTGACCAGTATGAAACCGACGGACGCACCAAAGGCGAGCCACGCACGGCGTTGCCAGACGGCGTCTTGGAGGCCAGACACCACCACTGCCATGAAAGCCAGTTTGAAGTATTTCACCAGATGCTGCTGAATGTCACCCCCGTCGGCACTGGTGTATGCCAGGCCCGCCCACATCCAGGCGTACAGGCCCAGTGCGGCCCATACGCCCACGTTGGAGCGGATGGCCTGCCAGCGCTCGGCATAACGCCCCGCCCCCAGCCACAGCAGGCAGGCCAGCAGCATGCTCAGGTTTGCAAGCGCATTCGACAAGGGGAATGCGGCAATCGCCAGCACCAGCACGGGTGGCAGCGACCGATCGGCAAAATGGGAGGCGGATTTCAGCATCTTTTTTTCGGTTAGCCCGGATTCTGCCTGTTTTGAAGCCGGTACCATCGGAGCGCATGGCTCTAAGGAGGGAGTTCACCCATGTCTCGCAAAGGCCTCATCCTCGCCGGTGGCTCCGGCACCCGGCTGCATCCGGCCACGCTGGCCATCAGCAAGCAGCTGCTGCCGGTGTACGACAAGCCCATGATCTACTACCCCCTCAGCACCCTCATGCTGGCGGGCATGCGCGACGTCCTCGTGATCAGTACCCCGCAGGACACACCGCGTTTCCAGCAGCTGCTGGGTGATGGGTCGCAATGGGGCATGAACCTGCAATACGCCGTACAGCCCAGCCCCGACGGGCTGGCGCAGGCCTTCATCATCGGGGAGCATTTCATCGGTAACTCCCCCAGTGCCCTGGTGCTGGGCGACAACATCTACTACGGGCACGACTTCCAGCCCCTGCTCAAAGCGGCCGACGCGCAAACCAACGGCGCCACCGTTTTCGCCTACCACGTGACGGACCCCGAACGCTACGGCGTGGTGGAGTTCGACCGCGCAGGCCGTGCCGTCAGCATCGAAGAAAAACCCAAGGTGCCCAAGAGCAACTACGCTGTCACGGGCCTGTATTTCTACGACCAGCAGGTGGTGGACATGGCCAAGGCCGTCAAACCCAGTGCGCGGGGCGAACTGGAAATCACCACCGTGAACCAGACCTACCTGCAGCAAGGTCAGCTCAACGTGCAGACCATGGGCCGTGGCTATGCCTGGCTCGACACCGGCACCCACGACAGCCTGCTCGATGCGAGCCAGTTCATTGCCACGCTGGAGCGCCGCCAGGGCCTGAAAGTGGCCTGCCCGGAAGAAATCGCCTGGCGCAACGGGTGGATCGGTGCCGAGCAACTGCAGCGGCTTGCGCAGCCCCTGGCCAAGAACGGCTATGGACAGTATTTGCTGGGGCTTTTGAAATAGTCTGCAAGCTACGACTTGCAAAAAAAGCTTAAAACCATTAAATTGTCAGTCATGACTGACATCATCAGACTTCCCGATGAGCTTGGGCTCTGCTTGCGCCACCGCCGTGAAGCGTTGGGATTGAGCAAATCAGCGCTCGCTGAAAAGGCCGGCAAAGTGCGTGAAGTTGTTTACCGGCTCGAAGCGGGTGAAGACACCACGGTTTCATCTTTGCTGGCTGTATTGGCCGCCATGGGCTTGGCCATTCGTCTAGAGCGTGTCGGATTACCAACGGCTGAAGAGGTGGCGGCCAGGTTCATGGACGATGACGACGATGTTGCCTGAAAAAATCCGGCTTCTGGATGTGTCTATTGGCAACGCAGAGCAAGCCGGGCAGTTGATACGGGCTTCCACCTACGAATTTCGTTATTTGCGGCCCGACCCCGAACAAGCGACCGTGGCCTTGCTCATGCCACCCAGCCAGAGGCTGACTTGGCAAGACGGAGACCTGTTTCCTGCGATGGATCAGAACCTGCCCGAGGGGGATCTGTTCATGCGCATTCGTGAGCTCTACCCCAAGCAAGCCATGACGCCCATGCACCTGCTGGCACTGGTGGGTAGGAACGGCATTGGCCGCCTGGGGTACAGCCTGCCCGACATGCAGGCACCACCGATTCCTCGAATGCTCAGCAAAAACGAATTGCTTAGAACCCCCTATACGCCCGAACTGTTCAACGACTTGGTCATGGCTTATTTGAGTACGGGTGCAGGCATTGCCGGCATGCAACCCAAAATCATGGTGCCTGATCGCCCCACTGTGCCGATTCCGTCGCTCATTGTGAAAGCCGGCAGCCCAGCGTATTCAGGGCTGGCCGCCAACGAATACCTGTGCCTGACCGCTGCACGCACCGCGGGCATCGAAACCCCTTCGTTTGAACTCTCAGACGACGGCCAACTGCTGGTGCTCGACAGGTTCGATCTGCTCGTTCATGACGACGGGCAGGTCGAGCGTCTGGGTTTTGAGGACATAGCTGCCTTGGCGGGTTTGCGGGTACGCGATGTCCTCTCAGATCGCAAATACCAAGGCAGCTATCAGCGGGTCGCTGAACTGCTGCGTCAGCTGCAGCTGCCCATGGTCAACCTGCATCGTTTTTTTGAGCAGGTGGCTTTTTCCATCATGGTGCGAAATGGCGATGCGCACCTGAAGAACTTTGGACTGCTCTATCGCTCCCGTGCAGAGATCTGGCTGTCACCCCTGTTCGATGTCGTCACCACCAGTATTTACCCCTATGCGCGGTCACCGGGTGGGCCTTTGCTGGAAGACCGCACGCTCGCATTAAAGCTGTTCGCCGGCAAACACCACACCAAGGCTTACCCCACCACCGAAGAACTGCTGGATTTCGGGCGCCGGATTTGTGGAGTCTCGCAGCCTGCCCATGTTCTGGAGCGTATCGCCCAAGCCATGAAAAACACGTTGCAAGGCGCAGTAGGGGATGGACGTATCCCCAAGTCCCTGCTGGCAGCCATGAGCAACGCATGGGCGTTAGGCTTGGCTCATGTGAAGTAGTATCAGCGCACTATTTCCATTGCATAAACATGCCCTACACCGTCACTCCCACCGCCACCCCCGACGTGCTGGTGCTCGAACCCCGGGTGTTTGGCGACGAACGCGGCTTCTTCTTCGAGAGCTTCAACCAGCGCGACTTCGAGCAGGCCACGGGCCTGCAGGGTGTGCACTTCGTGCAGGACAACCACAGCAAATCTGCCCAAGGCGTGCTCCGGGGCCTGCATTACCAGATTCAGCACCCACAGGGCAAGCTGGTGCGGGTGGTGCAGGGCGAGGTGTTCGACGTGGCCGTGGACATGCGCCGCAGCTCCCCGACTTTTGGCCTCTGGGTGGCTGAGTTGCTCAGCGCCGACAACAAGAAGCAAATGTGGGTGCCGCCCGGTTTTGCCCATGGATTCCTGGTGCTGAGCGAAACCGCGGAATTCCTCTACAAAACCACCGACTACTGGTATCCTGAACACGAGCGCAGCGTGCTCTGGAGCGATCCGCAACTGGCCATTGCCTGGCCGCTGGCGGGGCAGCCGTTGCTGGCGGCCAAGGATGCAGCCGCCTCTTTGTTCGCCCAAGCTTCTGTTTTTGATTGATACATGAGTTGGTACCTCGTTCACACCAAGCCCCGGCAAGAGCGCGTGGCGCTGGAGCACCTTGAGCGGCAGGGCTACCCGTGCTACCTGCCTCTGTTGCGGCAGGAAAAGCCCCGCTCAGGCACCGTGGCCGTGGTGGATGAGCCGCTCTTTCCCCGCTACCTGTTCGTGGAACTGGGTGACACCCTGCAAGACCGCTCCTGGAGCCCCATTCGCTCCACTCGTGGGGTGAGCCGTCTGGTGACTTTCGGTAGCCAGCCCGCCCGTGTGCCCGATGCTTTGGTGGCCGCCCTGCAGCAACAGGAAGCCAGCCGGCAGGGGAAGGTGGTCAAGCTGTTCGAGGTGGGTGACCGAGTGTGCATTGCCGAAGGCCCCTTCGCCGGGGTGGAAGGCATCTTCCAGCTGGAAGAAGGCGAACGCCGGGTCATGGTGCTCATCGAACTCATGTCGCGCCCGGTGGCGGTGCCGGTGGCCAAGGGGGCGCTCAGGCGGGCTGACGCCTGACGCGGATGTGCGAAAATCGCTGCATCGCGCATGCCGAACGTGGAACGGCACGGCGGTAGCATGCCCTAACTTCATGAATCTCAGCAATAAACGCGTGGCCGTTATCGGCTTGGGCTACGTCGGCCTGCCTTTGGCCGTTGAATTCGGCCGGCACCGCAGCGTCGTCGGTTTCGATATCAACCCCGCCCGCATTCAGGAGCTGCAAGCCGGGCACGACAGCACACTCGAAGTCACTCCTGAACAGCTTCAGGCCGCCCAACAGTTGTCATTTTCGGCTCGGCTGGACGACCTTCGCCACTGCGAGGTGTTCATCGTCACGGTGCCCACCCCGGTCGACCAGGCCAACCGACCTGACATGGCCCCGCTCATCAAGGCCAGTGAGACGGTGGGCAAGGTGCTTTCCAGGGAAGCGGTGGTGATCTACGAATCCACCGTGT
>JAUVXK010000020.1 GCA_030603635.1 Burkholderiales bacterium
TCGCCCTCCAGGGCCACCGGCCACCAGCCTTCTTGCTCTTTCATGTGCCTCACTCCACGAAAACACAAAGGCCGCCACAAGGAAGCGTGGCGGCCTGGATCCACGCCGGGGCAAGCCCCGGCCACCGTTAAGGGTGTCAGTTGCCTGTGGGCACCCGGCCTTCGATGCCACGCACGAAGAAGTTCACGCCGTCTTTCCAGGCACGATCGGCCGGCACGCCAGCCGCCAGCACTTCCTTGCCGGTGTTGTCGACGATCGGGCCCGTGAAGGGTTCGAAGGTACCGGCCTTCATGCCGGCCTTGATTTCCTCGACCTTGGCCTTGGCTTCGGCGGGCACGAAGTCGGCGATCTTGATCAGGTCGTTCAGGTCTTCCATGACGCCCCAGACGGTACGCTTGGTTTCCCAGGTGCCGTTGCGCAGTTCCTCGATCGACTTCACGTAGTAGGGCGTCCAGTTCACGATGGCCGAAGCCAGGTGGGCGTTGGGCGCAAAGGCGCTCATGTCGCTGTCCCAGCCAAAGGCGTACTTGCCGTTGCGCTCGGCGGTCTGCAGCACGGCAGTGGAGTCGGTGTTCTGCAGCAGCACGTCGGCCCCCTGGTTGATCAGGGCCTGGGCGGCTTCGCTCTCCTTCGGCGGATCGAACCAGCTGCTCACCCACACCACGCGCACCTTCACGTCGGGCTTGACCGACTGGGCGCCCAGCGTGAAGGCGTTGATGTTGCGCAGCACTTCAGGAATCGGGAAGGAACCGACGAAGCCCAGCGTACCGGTCTGGGTCATGTGCCCGGCGATCACGCCAGCCATGTACGTGTCCTGGTAGAAGCTGGCGTCGTAGATGCGCATGTTGGGGGCGGTCTTGTAGCCCGTGGCGTGTTCGAACTTCACGTTGGGGAAGTCCTCGGCCACCTTCAGCATGGTCTCCATGTAACCGAAGGACGTGCCGAAGATGATTTGGTTGCCCTGCTGGGCCAGATCGCGGAACACGCGCTCGGCGTCAGCCCCGTAGGGCACGCTCTCGATGTAGGTGGTCTGCACCTGGTTGCCGAAGTGGGCTTCCACCCCGCGGCGCCCCAGATCGTGGGCAAAGCTCCAGCCGGCGTCGCCCACCGGGCCGATGTAGACCCAGGCGGCCTTGGTCACCTGGGGTGCCTCGGGTGCAGCCGGTGCCGGTGCGGCCGCTTCTTCTTTCTTGCCGCAGCCGATGAGGGCGGCCCCGGCCAGCGCGGTGATCGCGGCCACCTTGATGAGTGAACGTTTGCTCAGATCGGTCATGTTTGCCTCTTGGTTGACAGGTTGGGGAGAACGGAAAAGGGTCAGGCACCGGGATGGAACGGCTTGCCTATCGAAGCTGGCATATTAGTACGAATCCACACCGGATTGCGCGAAATCAGCACCAGCACCACCACCGTGGCGAGGTAGGGCAGCATGCTCAGGAATTCGGCACTGATCTGCACACCACGCCCCTGGAGGTAGAACTGCGCCATCGTCACCGCGCCAAACAGGTAGGCACCAAGCAATACGCGTGCCGGTCGCCAGGTGGCAAAAGTGGTCAGGGCCAGAGCGATCCAGCCACGCCCGGCCGTCATGCCTTCGGTCCACAGCGGGGTGTACTGCGTCGACAGGTAAGCGCCGGCCAGCCCGCACAGGCTGCCGCCCGCCACCACGGCCAGCCAGCGGATGAAGCGCACCGGATAGCCCAGCGCATGCGCCGAATCGGGGTTCTCGCCCACACTGCGAAGCACCAACCCGGCGCGGGTGCGGTACAGGAACCAGATCATGCCGGCGGCCAGTGCCAGCCCGACCCAGACCATGCCATCCAGCCGAGCCATGCCAGGGCCGATGACAGGGATATCGGCCCAGATCGAGGGGGTGCTGACCATCTTGCTCGAGAGGTTTTCGCGCGTGTAGGTCACGCCGGCAAACGCCGAGAAACCCACCCCGAACAGTGACAGCGCCAGCCCGGTCGCGTACTGGTTGGTGTTCAGCCAGATCACCAGCACGCCGAAGATGGCCGCCAGAGCCGCCCCCGCCAGCATGCCGGCCCCCAGGCCCGCCAGGCCGCTGCCGGTATGCACCACCATGGCGAATCCGGCCAGGGCCGCACACAGCATCATGCCCTCGGCACCCAGGTTGACGATGCCCGCCTTCTCGTTGAGCAGCAGGCCCAGCGCCGCGATCGCCAGCACGGTGCCGGCGTTCAGCGACGTCGCCACATTCAGAAAGAACACTTCCATGCGTCAGCCTCCCCGCCGCTTGAACACCACGCGGTAGTGGATCAGCGTGTCACAGGCGAGCAGCGCGAACAGCAGCAGCCCCTGGAACACCCCGTTGATGGACTTGGGCAGGCCCAGACGCGACTGCGCCAGTTCCCCACCGATGTAGAACATGCTCATGAGGATCGCCGAGAAGACGATGCCTACCGGATGCAGACGGCCCACGAACGCCACGATGATGGCAGCAAAGCCGTAACCGACCGGGATATGGGGCGTGAGCTGCCCGATCGGTCCGGCCACCTCCAGCGCGCCGGCCAGGCCCGCAGCCCCACCCGACACCAGCAACGCCACCCACAAGGCCTTGCGCGAGGAAAACCCCGCGTAGCGGGCCGCCGCCGGCGCCAGCCCGCCGACCTGCTGGGCATATCCGGCGTAGGTGCGGAACATGAAGAGCCACATCAGCGCGACGCCCACCAGACCGATGATCACCCCGATGTTCGCCCGAAAGCCATCAAACAGGCGCGGCATCATCGCGGCGCGGTCGAAGCGCTGGGTTTGCGGCATGTTGAAGCCCATCGGGTCCTTCCAGGGGCCGAACACCAGGTAGTTGAGGATCTGGATGGCCACATAGACCAGCATCAGGCTGACCAGGATTTCGTTGGCGTTGAAACGGTCACGCAGCAGCGCCGTGACCCCGGCCCACAACATCCCACCGACCACTCCGCCCAGCAGCACGGCCGGCACCAGCCAGACGCCCCAGCTGCGGTCGGCCGACAGCGCCACGCCAGCGGCAAAGATAGCCCCGATCACGAACTGCCCCTCGGCCCCGATGTTCCACACGTTGGAGCGGAAGCACAGCGCCAGCCCGAGCGCAATGATCAGCAGCGGCGTGGCCTTGAGCGCCAGCTCCGACCACGCGTAGGGGGACTTGATCGGTTCCCAGAAGAAGATCTGCAAGCCCCGCACCGGGTCCTTGCCCAGCACGGTGAACAGGATCACTCCGATCACCACGGTGATGGCCAGCGCCAGCAACGGCGAGGCGTAGGTCCACAGTGGCGACGCCTGCGGACGGGGTTCAAGCCGCAGCATGGGCCACCTCCTGTTGGGGGGCGTCCCACAGCCCCGACATCCACTCCCCGATCTGTTCCACCGTGGCCTCGGCCCGCGGCACCGAAGGCGACAGGCGCCCCTTGGCGATCACGTGCAGGCGGTCGGAGATTTCGAACAGCTCCTCCAGCTCCTCGCTGACCACCAGCACCGCGCAACCGGCGTCGCGCAACGCCAGGATTTCGCTGCGGATCTGCGCCGCGGCGCCCACGTCCACACCCCAGGTGGGCTGGCTGACGATGAGCACGGCGGGACTGGCCTCAATCTCGCGGCCCACGATGAACTTCTGCAGGTTGCCCCCCGAAAGCGACCTGGCCGCCGCCCCCGGGCCATTGGCCTTGACCTTGAAGCGCGCGATGATCTCTGCGGCCTGCTGCTCCAGCTTGCCCAGTTTGAGCCAGCCCAAGGGGCCGATGGCGTCGCGCCGCGACAGCAACAGGTTCTGGGCCAGGCTGAGCGTGGGCACGGCCCCCCGGCCCAGCCGTTCTTCCGGCACGAAATGCAGACCGCGCTTGCGCCGCCTGCCGGGCCCCTGGCGCGACACGTCGGCCCCCGCCAGTTGGATGCTGCCCACGGGCGCACGGGGGTTCTCACCGGACAGGCAGGCCAGCAACTCCGCCTGCCCGTTGCCCGACACGCCGGCAATGCCCACCACCTCTCCGGCACGCACCTCCAGGCCGATGCCCTGCAGTTCGGTCCCGAAGGGGTCTTCGCTGCGAAGGTTCAGGCCTTGCACGGCCAGTACCACGTCGCCCGCTTGCTGAGGCCGGTGCGCCAGCTCCGGGGGCTCGGCCCCGATCATCAGCCGGCTGAGCGATGCGTTGCTCTCTTGCCTCGGGTCACACACGCCCGTGACCTTGCCCCCGCGCATCACGGTGCAGGCGTCGCACAGCTCGCGGATTTCGTGCAGCTTGTGGCTGATGTAGAGGATGCTGCAGCCCTCCTCGGCGAGCTGGCGCAGCACCACGAACAGCTTCTCCACCGCCTGGGGCGTGAGCACCGAAGTGGGTTCGTCAAGGATCAGCAGCTGGGGGCTGGCCAGCAGGGCGCGGATGATCTCGACGCGCTGCATCTCGCCCACGCTGAGGGAATGCACCGGGCGCTCGGGATCGATGTCGAGCCCGTATTCACGCGCTTTCAAGCCGATGCTCTCGCTGACCTCGCGCAGGCTCAAGGACTTGTCCAGCCCGAGCCACACGTTCTCAGCCACCGTGAGGGTGTCGAACAGACTGAAATGCTGGAACACCATGGCAATACCCAGGGCACGCGCCTCCTGCGGATTGCGGATGTGCACGGCCTTGCCGTTGAAGAGCATGGCGCCGTCGTCGGGCTTGACGGAGCCATAGATGATCTTCATGAGCGTGGACTTGCCGGCCCCGTTCTCGCCCAGCACGGCGTGGATGCTGCCAGGTGCCACGGTGAGCGAAACGTCGTCGTTGGCCACCACACCCGGGTAGCGCTTGGTGATCTGCGTGAGTTGCAGCCGGGGCGGGTGGTGCGTCGGAGGGGTCATGCAACGGTCTGGTTGTGGGCGTGCTGGGCAGCACGGGGGGACCGACCGGCGCGGCGGGCACCGGCCGGGCGGGGCACAGGGGCTTCGTCCTGGGTGGGATCGTCCTGGCGCAGACTCGCCGCCACCGTCTTGATGGCATCGCGCAGCCACTGGGCGGCGGGCGAGGCGTGGGTGCGTTCATGCCAGAGCTGGTAATACATCAGGCGTGGGAACGGCACCGGGCACGGCAGGATCTCGACCGGCAGCCCGGCGACGAATCGCTCGCAGAACTGGCGCCCCGTGGTCAGGACAAGCAAGGTCGATGCCACCATGGCCGGGATCAGGCTGAAATGCGGACTGCGGGCGCAGATGTGCCGGTTCAGGCCCAGCGTGGCCAGGTGCACGTCGATCACGCCACGGGCACCAGGGTGGGTGGGCGTGGGCGCGATGTGCTCGGCCTGGAGCCAGTCTTCCACCGTCCAGCCCCGGCGCACGGCAGGGTGGTTCTTCGACACCAGACACACCACCTCGTCACCGAACAGGCGCCCCAGATGCAGGTCGCCCGGGGGTTGCGGCCAGTTGCCGATGACCACGTCCACCTCCCCCTGGGCCAATCGACGGTGGTAGTCCGAATCCCCTGAAAGCGGGTGGATTTCGATGCCGCACAGCGGAGCGTGCCCTTTCAGGAAGGTCACGAGCTGCGGCAGGAAGAAAGGGTCCAGGTAGTCGCTCGCGGCCAGCGTGAAGGTGTGGCGCGCCGTGGCGGGGTCGAATCGGCGTGCATCGGAAAACATCACCTCTGCCGACTGCAGGATGTGGGCCGCCGGCTCGATCATGCGCAAACCCGCCGGGGTGGGCACCATCCCGGTGCCCGAACGCACCAGCAAGGGATCTCCGGAAAGCTCCCGCAGGCGGCGCAGGGCCGCACTCACCGCCGGCTGGTACATGCCGAGGCGCAAAGCCGCTCGAGACACATTGCGTTCAGTCAACACGGTGTGCAGGACCCGAATGAGATGAAGGTCTATCTTGTCGAAAAGCTGCTGGTCTTTCATACCGCATCCCGCATGAAAGGCATACCATGGCGAATATGTTGCTGTCTCAAGAAAAACGCTAACCTGTTGCGCATGAAGTCCTCTGTCCCGACCGCTGCGGCCGAAAGCACTTTGCAATTCGTCAGGCGCGGCACCGTGGTGTCGCTCCCGAATGTATCACCCACTCGCACGCTCCTGCAGGTGTTGCGCGAAGACCTCGGCCTGACCGGCACCAAGGAGGGCTGCAACGAAGGTGACTGCGGGGCCTGCACCGTGGTGCTGGCCGAACGCGATGGCCAGGGCCTGCGTTACCGCGCCGTCAACAGCTGCATCCGCATGGCCCATTCCGTACACGGCCAGGCGGTCTGGACGGTGGAAGACCTCACCGCCGACCCGCTGATCGACCGTCAGGGCGGGGCCCTGCACCCGGCGCAGCAGGCCATGGTAGATGGCCACGGCTCCCAGTGCGGCTTCTGCACGCCTGGCTTCGTCATGAGCCTCTTCGGCATGTACCAGAACCGGGTGCAGGCCGGCGAAAAAATCACACGCGATGTGGCGCAGGCCGACCTGTCGGGCAACCTCTGCCGCTGCACGGGCTACCGCCCCATCCTCGACGCCGCCCAACGCATGGCCGACCTGCCTGCGGCCAAGGTCCAGGAACGGGCTGTGCGCCGCTTGCTGGACCGGATACCACCGGCAGCGCGATCAGGCGACTACATGGCCCCCGGCACCCTGGAAGCCTTGCTGCGGGCCCGCCGCGAGCACCCACAGGCCCAGATCGTGGCCGGCTGCACCGACGTGGGCCTGTGGGTCAACAAGGGGCACCGGCAGTTCGGGCAGGTGCTGGACGTGACTCAGGCCGCCGAGTTGCGCCACATTGAACGCTACCCTCGCCACATCGCCATCGGGGCCGGGGTGCGCCTGTCCGACGCCTTCGCCGCCCTGGTGAAAGACCGCCCTGCCCTGGCCACGTTTGCCGAGCGCTTCGCCGGTCTGCCGGTACGCCAGTCGGGCACCTTGGTGGGCAACGTGGCCAACGGTTCCCCGATCGGCGACTCCATGCCGCTGCTGATCGCCCTGGGCGCCAGCGTGGTGCTGATGCGCTGGACCGGCCAAGGCGCGCGGGGCCGTATCGTCCACCGCGAACTGGCCCTGGAAGACTTTTACACCGGCTACCGCCAGAACCGGCTGGCGCCTGACGAGATCGTGGCCTGGGTCAAGGTGCCCAAGGCTCGACGCGCCTACACCCCCGAGCGGACCAGCGGCGAATGGACGAGGGTGTACAAGGTCTCGAAACGCTTCGACGACGACATCTCCGCCGTGTGCCTGGCCATGAGTCTGCAGATCGAGCGCGGGCGTGTGGTGCAGGCGCGCGTGGGGACTGGCGGCGTGGCGGCCACGCCCGCCCGGGCCTGGCAGACCGAAGCCGCCTTGAACGGTCAACCCTGGCAGGCCGAAACGGTTCGCGCTGCCATGCGTACCCTCACCCACGAATTCGCCCCCATTTCCGACATGCGCGCCAGTGCCGACTACCGCCGTACTGTGCTGGGCAACCTGTTGTGGCGCGGCTGGCTGGAAAGCCAGTCCCCCTCCGCCTGGCCCCTCAACCTGGAACGCCCGTTCCCCCGGAACGACACCGCCCTCACCGGGGAGGCACAGCCATGAGCGCCACCGCCTGCGGCACCTCACTGCCCCACGAAAGCGCCATCGCGCAAATCACCGGCAGCGCCACCTATGTGGACGACATGCCTGAGCTGCAAGGCACGCTGCATGCCGCCCCCATCCTTTCGCCAATGGCACATGGCCGCCTGCGCGGGGTGGACGCCCGAGTCGCCCTGGCCATCCCCGGCGTGCGCAGCGTGGTTATGGCCGACGACATCCCCGGTGACCCCACCCTCGCCGCCTTCGCACACGACGAACCTGTGTTCGCGCTTGACACCGTGCAGCACGTCGGTCAGGTCATAGGCCTGGTGCTCGCCGACGACGTGGCAACGGCACGACGTGCCGCGCGGCAGGTGAAGCTCGACATCGAGGCACTGCCCGCCGTGCTCACCCCGCGGGAGGCTCACGCCCGCCAGAGCTATGTGCTGCCACCCGTGCACGTGACGCGTGGCAACGTCGCCAACGCCCTGAAGCAGGCGCCGCACACCCTCAGCGGATCGTTCGAGGTGGGCGGCCAGGAACACTTCTACCTGGAAGGGCAGATTGCCTACGCGGTGCCGCACGAACAGCAGCAGTGGGTGATCTACAGCAGCACCCAGCACCCGGGCGAGGTACAGCACTGGGTGGCCCATGCACTCGGCCTGCACAACCACCGCGTGCGCGTGGAATGCCGGCGCATGGGCGGCGGCTTTGGTGGCAAGGAAACCCAGGCCGGCCATATGGCCGTATGGGCGGCGGTGGCGGCATACAAAACGGGGCGCCCCGTCAAGCTGCGGCTCGACCGTGACGACGACTTCCTCATCACCGGCAAGCGCCACCCCTTTGCCTACGACTACACCGCGGGCTTCGACAACGAAGGCCGCCTGCTGGGGCTGGACCTGACGCTGCTGGCCAACTGCGGCTTCTCGGCCGACCTGTCGGGCCCCGTGGCCGACCGCGCCGTCTTCCACAGCGACAACGCCTATTTCCTGGAGCACGTGGCCATCCACAGCTTTCGCTGCAAGACCCACGTGCAGAGCTTCACCGCCTTCCGTGGCTTTGGCGGACCGCAGGGCGTCATCGCCATCGAAACCATCCTCGGCGACATCGCCCGTTACCTGGGGCTGGACCCGCTGGCCGTGCGCCTGCGCAACCTGTACAGCCACGCCCCTGCCGGCCCCGGCCTCACCGCCAGCGGCCTGCGCGACACCACGCATTACCAGATGCAGGTGGAAGACAACATCCTGGAGCCGCTGATCACCCGTCTGGCCAAAACCAGCCGCTACCAGGAGCGCCGCCACGAGATCGCCGCGTGGAACGTGGACAGCCCCATTGTCAAGCGCGGGCTGGCGCTCACGCCAGTGAAGTTCGGCATCAGCTTCACGGCCACTCTGTTCAACCAGGCAGGTGCATTGGTGCACGTGTACACCGACGGCAGCGTGATGGTCAACCACGGCGGCACCGAGATGGGCCAGGGCCTGCACACCAAGGTGGCGCAGGTGGTGGCCGACGAACTGGGCGTGCCCTTCGAGCGCGTACTGGTGACCGCCAGCGACACCGCCCGCGTGCCCAACGCCAGCGCCACCGCCGCGTCCAGCGGCACCGACCTGAACGGCCGCGCGGCGCAGTTTGCGGCACGCAACGTGCGGCACAACCTGGCCGCCTTCGTCTGCGGGCTGGACGGCTGCGGCGCGGGCGAGGTGGAATTCCGCCACGGCCAGGTCATCACACCCAAGGCCACGCGCGGCTTCACCGAGGTGGTGCACCAGGCCTACGCCAACCGCATCCAGCTCTGGAGCGACGGCTTCTACCGCACGCCCAAGATCCACTACGACAAGGCCACCCTCACCGGGCGACCCTTCTACTACTTTGCCTACGGCGCGGCGTGCACCGAGGTCGCCATCGACACCCTCACCGGCGAGACCCGCGTCCTGGCGGTGGACATCCTGCACGACGTGGGCCACAGCATCAACCCGGCCATCGACATCGGGCAGATCGAGGGCGGCTTCGTGCAGGGCATGGGCTGGCTGACGACCGAGGAGCTGGTGTGGAACGCTCAGGGCCAACTGGCCACGCATGCACCCAGCACCTACAAGATTCCCGCCACGGGTGATGTTCCCGAGCGGCTGAAGGTGGACCTGTGGCCCGAACCCAACCGCGAGGACAACGTGTTCGGCAGCAAGGCCGTGGGCGAGCCGCCGTTCATGCTGGCCATCAGCGTGTGGGAGGCGATCCGCGACGCGGTGGCGCAGGCGCGGGGGGACGGCGAGCCGGTGCAGATGGACGCACCGGCCACGCCGGAGCGGGTGCTGCGGGCCTTGTCGGCGGGCTGACGCCGCGTCGGCAATCAGAAGAGCGTCAGTTGCCCTGGCGCCCCCGGAGGCCGGAATGCGGAGACATCCAGCGCCCGTGCCTCGCGCTCGTAACCCAGCTTCGTGCAGGCCTTGGCGAAACGCTGGCGCAACAGGTCGGCCCAGGGGCCCTCGCCGGTCATGCGGCGCACAAAGGCGCTGTCGTAGTCCTTGCCGCCGCGCAGGTCGTGGATGCGCGCCATCACCCGCGCGGCCCGCTCCGGATAGTGCAAGTCCAGCCACTCGCGGAACAGCGGGCCCAGCTCCCACGGCAGACGCAACACAGTGTAGAAGGCACGGGTGGCACCGGCCTCGCGCGCCGCGGTCAGCACCTGCTCCATGTCGTCGTTGATGAAGGGAATCTGCGGCGCCACGCTCACGCCCACGGGCACACCTGCCTCGGCCAGCGTGCGGATGGTGCGCAGCCGCCGCCAGGGCGCGGGGGCCCGGGGCTCCAGCCGCCGGGCCAGTTCGGCGTCCAGCGTGGTGATCGTCACATACACCGCCGCCTGAGCGGCCTGACCCATGGGGGCGATGAGGTCCAGATCGCGCTCCACGCCGCTGCCCTTGGTCACCAGAGCCCAAGGGTGGCGTGCGGCGTGCAACACCTCCAGGGCGGCGCGCGTCAGGCGCAGCTCACGCTCGACCGGCTGGTAGGCATCGGTCACGGTGCCGATGGCGAGCGTCGCGGGCGTGTAGCCGGGGCGCGAGAGTTCATGCCGCAGCCGCTCAGCCAGTCCACGCTTGGCGATGATGACCGTCTCGAAATCGAGTCCCGGCGACAGGCCCAGGTAGCTGTGCGAAGGACGTGCGTAGCAGTAACTGCACCCGTGCTCGCACCCCCGATACGGGTTCAGTGAGCGGTCGAAGCCGATGTCGGGCGAGTCGTTGTACGCGATGGCGCTGCGCGCGTCTTCCCACCGCACCTCAGTCGCCGGTGGTGAGGTGGCCTCTTCGGCCGGGTCTGGCGTGCCCCAGCCGTCGTCGAACGCTTCACGCTCGTCAACCGCAAAACGGTGAGCGGGCCGGGAAGCACTGCCCCGGCCCTTGAAAGCCCGCCGGGGAGGGAACGCTGCCGACATGGTGACCCTGCGATCCGGCAGCAGGCGCCCTCCGCCGCCCCGTCAGTTGGACTTGGCCAACTGTTCCAGGATGTGCGGGTTCTCCAGCGTGGAGGTGTCCTGGGTCACGGCCTCGCCCTTGGCGAGCGAGCGCAGCAGGCGGCGCATGATCTTGCCGGAGCGGGTCTTGGGCAGGTTTTCGCCGAAGCGGATTTCCTTGGGCTTGGCGATCGGGCCGATCTCCTTGGCCACCCAGTTGCGCAGCTCGTTGGCAATGGCCTTGGCCTCGTCACCGGTCGGGATCGGGCGCTTGAGCACCACGAAGGCCACGATGGCTTCGCCGGTCAGGTCGTCAGGCCGGCCCACCACGGCGGCTTCGGCCACCAGGTCGGTCTTGCCCACCAGCGCGGACTCGATTTCCATGGTGCCCATGCGGTGGCCGGACACGTTCAGCACGTCGTCAATGCGCCCGGTGATGCGGAAGTAGCCCCGGTCTTCGGAGCGCACGGCACCGTCGCCGGCCAGGTAGTAACCCTTGAGCTCTTCGGGGAAGTAGCTCTTCTTGAAGCGCTCCGGATCGCCCCAGATGGTGCGGATCATGGACGGCCATGGCTTTTTCACCACCAGGATGCCGCCCTGGCCATTGGGCATGTCGTTGCCCTGCTCGTCCACGATCGCGGTCATGATGCCCGGCAGCGGCAGCGTGCAGGAACCCGGCACCAGCGGTGTAGCGCCCGGCAGCGGGGTGATCATGTGGCCACCGGTTTCGGTCTGCCAGAAGGTGTCCACGATCGGGCAACGCTCACCACCGATGTGCTTGTAGTACCACATCCAGGCTTCGGGGTTGATCGGCTCACCCACCGACCCCAGGATGCGCAGGCTCGAGAGGTTCCAGTTCCTGGGGTGCACCTTCTCATCGGTGTCGGCCGCCTTGATCAGCGAACGGATGGCCGTGGGGGCGGTGTAGAAGATGGTGCACTTGTGCTTCTCGATCATCTGCCAGAAGCGGCCGGCGTTCGGATAGGTGGGCACGCCTTCGAACACGATCTGGGTGGCGCCAGCCGCCAAGGGGCCGTAGGCGACGTAGCTGTGGCCGGTGATCCAGCCGATGTCGGCGGTGCACCAGAACACGTCATCGTCCTTCAGATCGAAGGTCCAGTTCATGGTCAGGTTGACCCACAGCAGGTAGCCGCCCGTGGCGTGCTGCACGCCCTTGGGCTTGCCAGTGGAGCCGGATGTATAGAGCACGAACAGCGGGTGTTCGGCACCCACCATTTCGGCCGGACACTCGCTGGACTGGGCAGCCATCTCTTCGTGCATGAAGCTGTCGCGGCCGGCCACCATGTTGACAGCGGTCTTGGTGCGCTGGAACACGATCACGCTCTTGATGGTTTCGCAGCCGCCCATGGCCAGGGCTTCGTCGACGATGGCCTTCAGCGGCAATTCCTTGCCGCCACGCATCTGGTAGTTGGCGGTGATCACGGCCACGGCACCGGCGTCCTGCACGCGGTCCTTCAGCGCCCCGGCGGAGAAGCCGCCGAACACCACGCTGTGCGTGGCACCGATGCGGGCGCAGGCCTGCATGGCAATCACACCTTCCACG
Source organism: Burkholderiales bacterium (assembly GCA_030603635.1). Classification (GTDB taxonomy): domain Bacteria; phylum Pseudomonadota; class Gammaproteobacteria; order Burkholderiales; family Burkholderiaceae_C; genus Tepidicella. Next base: position 12,501 of record JAUVXK010000020.1, read on the forward strand.
GTCATGGGCATGTAGATGACCACGCGGTCGCCCTTCTTCACGCCCTTGGCCTTGAGCACGTTGGCGAACTGGCTGACCTTGGCCAGCAGCTCCTTGTAGGACACCCGGGTCACGGAACCGTCATCCGCCTCGAAGATGATGGCGGTCTTGTTCTCGCGCGGGGTGCCCATGTGGCGGTCCAGGCAGTTGTACGAGGCATTGAGCTCGCCATCCTGGAACCACTTGTAGAACGGCTTGTTCGACTCGTCGAGCACCTGCGTGAAGGGCTTGTGCCAGGTGAGCAGTTCCTGGGCACGCTTGCCCCAGAAGCCTTCGAAGTCCTGCTCCGCCTCGGCACACAGGGCGTGGTAGGCGTCCATCCCGGCGATGCGGGCGGCCTTGACTGTGGCCTCGCTGGGCTCGAACACGCGATTTTCCACCAGGGTGGACTGGATGGCGGTCGAAGTGTCGGACATGAAAAGCTCTCCTCAGGATCTGTGAACGATGAACAACGGTCGAATGTGCGCAATGTCTCTGACGAGGCTCTTACACCAGCACCGGCACCCGGCGTCCTACAATATCAGGTTGACCTACTCATCAACCCCTCGGCCTGACCCACGACCATGCTGACGGAGTCTTCCGGCACGCCAGGCGCGCTGCGCAACAAGCTCAACCTGTTTCTGAACCTAGGCTGGGTTCAGCGCACCATTCTCGCACTGATCATCGTCAACGCCGTCCTGCTCGGCCTTGAAACCTCCAGCAGCTTCATGGCCCATTCGGGCCACTGGCTGAAGGTGGCGGACAAGGCCATCCTCGCGGTGTTCGTGATCGAAATCACCGCCAGGCTGTACGTGCATCGCCTGTCCTTCTTCCGCGACCCCTGGAGCGTGTTCGACTTTGCCGTGGTGACCATCGCCCTGGTGCCGGCCAGCGGACCGTTCGCCGTGCTGCGCGCCCTGCGCGTGCTTCGGGTACTGCGGGTTCTGACCATCGTCCCCTCCATGCGCCGGGTGGTCGGGGCGCTGCTGTCGGCCATTCCGGGGCTGTCGTCCATCGCACTGGTGCTGCTGCTGGTGTTCTACGTGTTCGGCGTCATCGCCACCCACCTGTTCGGTCAGCATTTCCCCGACTGGTTTGGCCATCTGGGCCGCTCGCTCTACACGCTGTTCCAGGTCATGACGCTGGAGAGCTGGTCCATGGGCATCTCGCGCCCGGTGATGGAAGCCGTTCCCTATGCCTGGGCCTTCTTCATCGTCTTCATTCTGTTCGCCACCTTCACCATGCTCAACCTGTTCATCGCGATCATCGTCAACGCGATGCAGACCTTCCAAGAAAGCGAGCACCAAGACACGATACAAACCGTGGAGCAGGTGGGACAATCCATTGAACACGAACTGCACGCCGAGGTCCAGTCGCTGCGACAGGAAATCGGTGAACTCCGGGTGCTGCTGAGCGAGCGCCTCCCCCAGGCCGGCAGGCCTGTTTCCCACCCTTCCGAAGGAAGCCCCACATGACCGCCATCAAACAGGAAGACCTGATCCAGTCGATCGCCGATGCCTTCCAGTACATCAGCTTCTACCACCCGCTGGACTACATCCAGGCCCTGGGTGAGGCCTACGAGCGCGAGCAGAGCCCGGCCGCCAAGGACGCGATTGCCCAGATCCTGACCAACAGCCGCATGAGCGCCGAAGGCCACCGCCCGATCTGCCAGGACACCGGCATTGCCGTGGTGTTCCTGAAGGTGGGCATGAACGTGACCTGGCCCGACGCCACCATGAGCGTGCAGGACATGATCAACGAAGGCGTGCGCCGCGCCTACCTGAACCCCGACAACCCGCTGCGCGCCTCGGTCCTGGCCGATCCGGCCGGCAGCCGCAAGAACACCAAGGACAACACCCCTGCCGTGGTGCACTACGAGATCGTGCCCGGCGACCAGGTCGAAGTCATCTGCGCGGCCAAGGGCGGCGGCTCCGAGAACAAGTCCAAGTTCGCGGCGCTCAATCCGTCTGATTCCGTCGTGGACTGGGTGCTCAAGACCGTGCCCACCATGGGCGCCGGCTGGTGCCCGCCGGGCATTCTGGGCATCGGCATAGGCGGCACGCCCGAGAAGGCGCTGCTGCTGGCCAAGGAATCGCTGATGGCCCCGGTGGACATCCACGAGCTGATCGACAAGAAGAAGTCCGGTGCGTCGCTCACCCGCGTCGAAGAACTGCGCTTGGAACTCTACGAAAAGGTCAACGCCCTGGGCATTGGCGCGCAGGGCCTGGGCGGCCTGACCACCGTGGTCGATGTGAAGATCATGGACTACCCCACCCACGCCGCGAGCCTGCCCGTGGCCATCATCCCGAACTGCGCGGCCACCCGTCACGTGCACTTCCATCTGGACGGCACCGGCCCGGCCCACCTTGAGCCGCCCAAGTTGGAAGACTGGCCCGCCGTGACCTGGACCCCGGACACGAAGAGCGCCACCCGCGTCAATCTGGACACACTGACCAAGGAGGAAGTGGCCTCCTGGAAGGTGGGTCAGAAGCTGCTGCTCAACGGCAAGATGCTGACCGGCCGCGACGCTGCCCACAAGCGCATTGCCGACATGCTGGCCAAGGGTGAAAAACTCCCGGTCGACTTCACCAACCGCGTGATCTACTACGTGGGCCCGGTGGACCCGGTGCGCGACGAAGTCGTGGGCCCGGCAGGCCCCACCACCGCCACCCGCATGGACAAGTTCACCCGCATGATGCTGGAAAAGACCGGCCTGATCTCGATGATCGGCAAGTCCGAACGCGGCCCGGTGGCCATCGAGGCCATCAAGGACAACCGCAGCGCCTACCTGATGGCCGTGGGCGGCTCCGCCTACCTCGTGGCCAAGGCCATCAAGGCCGCCAAGGTGGTGGGCTTTGCCGACCTGGGCATGGAGGCGATCTACGAGTTCGACGTGCAGGACATGCCGGTGACCGTGGCCGTGGACTCCACCGGCGACAACGTGCACGAGAGTGGCCCTGCCGAGTGGGGCAAGCGCATCGCCAGCGGCGAGTTCAAGGGCATCGCGGTCACGGCCGAATGACCCGCAGTCACCATCCCTGACGCCAGCAAACCCCGGATCTCATCCGGGGTTTCTTTTCAGTGCAGGTGACGCGGTTTGCGCGGCCCGCCATGGCCGCCTGCAGGGCCGGAACCCCGCGGCGGGCGCCCCAGCTGCATGGAATTGACCAGCGCGTCGAAACGGTTGGTGAACAGCCGGTCGATCGCAACCACCACGTCGCTCAGCTCGGAGGCGTCGAAATGGCGCTCCATGAGGTGGACCACGTCCTGCACCAGCATGTCGCGCTGCACCTGCATGATGGCGGCGGGCGTGGGGCCCACAAAGCACATCACGAAGTCGTCGCGCGCCTCCTGGTCCGGGCTGGCCTCTTCCTCGTCGAATTCGATGTCGTAGAACGAGACCTCGATCGGCGCACCCGTCGAAGCGATGTCGTTCAGGCCCATGCAGGCCTCGTCGATGGCCAGGCGGAAGTCCTCGTCACCCTCCAGCGTCCAGCACATCTGCAGCAGGTGCTCCTTGGGGTCGAAGCGGATGCCGGGCTCGTCCTCGTAGTGGCTGGGGGCGGCATCGATGAGCGAACGCGCGCCCACGTACTTCCACAGCGGTTTGAGCGCTTCCTGGATGTGGGAGTAGTCCACGTCGTCGCGCAGGCGGATGTCGCCGTGGACATGGATCTCAAAAGGCGGGGGTTGATGGCTCATGGTGTTGCTCGCAATTAAGCGCCGAAGGCGCGTTCCTGCCCTTTTCGACAGGTTGCGATTGTAAGTCTTGGTGCCCCGAGCCGGAATCGAACCGGCACGCCGCCTTGCAGCAAGCGGCGGATTTTAAGTCCGCTGTGTCTACCAGTTTCACCATCGGGGCGCGGTCGCAGGACCAGGGGGGATTCTAGCCTTGCCCTGCACGCAGGCGGCAGCGCGCTCAACCCTGACCGGTCACCAATCCGCGGTAGGCGCGCCGGGTGGCGGCGGATACCGCGTCGAGCACCTGCTCGTAGGCGGTTCGGTGGCGGGCCAGCAGCCGCGCCGAAGCAACGGTCCTGGACTTGCAGAACCAGTGACAGGTGTGCTGCATCAGCATCATTTCGGCCATCAACCGGTGCGCCCGGGCCTTGGGGCCCAGGGCATCGGCGTTGTCCACGGCCGCCTGCAACCCACGGGCATGGATGTCGAAGGCCACCCGCAGATCGAAGGTCGACTGCGGCCACCACTTCTCCACACCGGGCAGGGCCCACCGACAGACACGAACCTCCTGCGCAGGCAGGCGGGCCATGTCGGCGCTGAAGCGGCCAAACTGTTCCGCCAGTTGCTTTTCGACACTTTCAAGGGTGGACCAGATCTGCGCCCGCCGCTCGGCATCGTCTTCGCCCAGGGCACGCAGGTAGCCGTTGGTGATCTGCTCCATCAGTCGCTCGATCTGGTAGGGGCGCAGATGCGTCGCCAGCAAGACGATGCGCCGGCGCTCCTGACGCAACTTGAGCGTGAACAGCCCCAGGCCGAGGAGAAAGGCAAGAAGAAAGGCATCCATGGCTAAAGCCGCAAGTGTAGCGACCGCCGCGAGCTCAAAACCCCACGCCGTGGGCGGCCAGCCAGCTCAGACCGGCCTCGGTGCCATGGAGACCGGCGTCAGCAGGGCGGTACTCGCAGCCGACCCAGCCGTCGTAGCCGAGGTGGTCGAGCCACTCCAGCAGAAAGCGGTAGCGGATTTCACCGGTGCCGGGCTCGTGACGGCCGGGGTTGTCTGCGAGCTGGATGTGTCCGATGCGCGGCAGCAGGCGTTGCAGCGTGGCAGCCAGCTCGCCCTCCATGCGCTGGGCATGGTAGATGTCATACTGCAGCCGCACGTTGTCGGCCCCCACCTCGTCCATCAGCGCCACCACCTGATCGCTGCGGTGGAGCAGAAAGCCCGGGATGTCGAAGGTGTTGATCGGCTCCAGCAGCAGGGTCAGGCCGGCACGGGCGAGCCGGTCGGCCGCATGGCGCACGTTGTCCGTCAAGGTCTGCCAGGCGACGGTCGCCGATACACCGGCAGGCGGTACGCCCGCCAGGCAGTTCAGCCGGGGCACCCCCAGCGCCTGTGCGTAAACCACCGCGCGCTCCACCCCCTCGCGGAACTCCGCCACGCGCGCCGGATGGCAGGCAATGCCCCGCTCGCCTGCGGCCCAGTCGCCCGCCGGCAGGTTGTGGAGCACGGCCTGCAAACGGTGATCGTGCATCCGCCGCACCAGTTCCTCCACGGGCCATTCGTACGGAAACTGGAACTCCACCGCCCGGAATCCGGCACGGGCGGCCGCCTCGAAACGGTCCAGGAACGGCCGGTCCGCGAAGAGCATGGACAGGTTGGCAGAAAGTTTCGGCATCGGGCTTCCTCGGGATATCGTGACGGTCACGGTGTGGTGGCGGGCTGCACCCGCTCAAAAGGCGGCAATCCGGCCAGCAGCAGTTGTCCATAGCGGGTCTGGGCAAGTCGTCGGTCGTAACACACCACATGGGCCTCATCCTCCTCGGAGCGGATGGCCCTGCCCACCCATTGGGCGAGCCGGATCGCCGTGGCCGGCACCACCAGCTCCATGAAGGGATCGCGCCCGGCCTCGCGTAGCCACTCGGCACGCGCCTCGCCCACCGGGTCGTCGGGGGGCATGAAAGGCAGCTTGGTGATGAACAAATCCTCACACAGGCGTCCCGGCAGGTCCAGCCCCTCACCGAACGACTGCATGCCAAAGATGATGGAAGGCAGACCATCGGCCACCCGCTGCGCATGCCACTGCAGCAGGCGTTGCCGGGGGGTTTCGTTCTGGACCAGCACGCGTTCGCGCAGATCGGCCGGCAGGGCTTCGGTCGCCTGGCGCATCTGCTCGCGCGAGGTGAACAGCACCAGCGCGCCGTGGCGCACGTCGCGCAGGTCATGAATGAGGGCCTCAACCATCTCGCTTGTGAATGCGGCAGCATCCCGGGGGTCGGCCCGGGTCGAGGCCAGCACCAGCCGGCCCTGGCGTTGGAAATCGAAGGGGCTGGGCACCTCGAGGGTGACCACATCGGAATCGTCCGCCAGCCCGATTTCCCTGAGCAGGAAATCGAAACGGCCGCAGCTCGTCAGCGTGGCGGAGGTGAGCACGGCTCCGCGCACCACGCTCCACAGGTGGTGGCGCAGGGTGCCTCCCGGCAGCGTGGGGCTGGCATGGGCGTACAGCGCCATCCCCTCACCCGATCCCTGCAGGGTGAACCACTTGGCCACGGGCGGGGCGCCCTCTTGCGGAGCCTGCATCAGCCAACGCGTGGTCGCGTGCACGGCCTCCAGTCTGGGCGCCAGCGTGCCAAGCTGGGCATATTGGGTGGCGAGCCGCCGGGCCTCCTGCGGCTGGTCGCGCATCTCCGCACGCAGGGCCTTGCTGATGGCACGCAAGGCGTCCACGTATACCTGCGTGCTGTGGGCAAGCTGGGCCAGCGGGCTGTTCATGGGCTCGGGCAGGCGGCCACCGGCCACCCGCGCCCGGCCTGCGGGGTCGCCTGGGCGGCCGCTGCCCCCCCACCCACGCGCCGGCACGCGCAACTGGTCGCCGTACCGGTGCATGACGAGCCGCGCCACGTCCTGCATGGCCTGGCGGATCAGCGCCGCATGTTTCGGGATGTCGGCGACCTCCTCCACGCCGAGCTGGCTGCCCGCTTTCAGGGCCCGGCTCGTCAGGCGGTCCAGCCACGTCAGGCGGCTCAGGTCCATGTGGCTGGCAAACTGGTCCAGCGCGGTGCCCGGCAGGTGGTGGGCCTCGTCGATCACCAGCAGGCAGTTGTCGAGTTCGGGCAGGGCACGTGAGCCCAACGAACTGAGCAGCAGGTCGTGGTTAACGACGATGACCTGTGCCCCCACCAGCGCCTTGCGCTGCTCGAAGTAGCTGCACTGCCCGTACACAGGGCAGTGGCGGGCCGAACAGGAGCTCACATCGGCAGCCACCGCCTGCCAGATGAGCGGATCGGGCGCCACGGCCAAGGTATCGCGGTCGCCGTCCCAACGACCGCTGGCGAGATCCGCGCCCATGGCGGCAAACGCCGCCTGCCTCTGGGCGCGCTCGTCCAGACCTGCCGGTCCCGGCGTCAGCGCGGAGAACAGATCGTCCTCCTCCGGGGATTCCTCGTCGCTGTCGTGCCCGCCTTCGCCGTGCTGCGTCAGGCGCTCCAGCTTGAGCTTGCAGACGTAGCGTCCACGTCCCTTGGCCAGGGCAAACCGGAAAGGTAGCGGCATCTGCGCGGCCAGCGCGGGCAGATCCTTGTGAACGAGCTGCTCCTGCAGGGCCACCGTGGCGGTCGAAATCATGACACGCGTGTTACGTGCCAGCGCCAGCGCGATGGCCGGCACGCCATACGCCAGCGATTTGCCCACACCGGTCCCCGCCTGCACGACGGCAATCGAGCGGGTCGGTGCGCCTTCGTCCCCCTCGGTGGCCTCGTCCGGCAGTCGACCGAGATCGGCAGCGGCGAAGGTCCTGGCCACCTGTTCGGCCATCAACCGCTGGCCCTCGCGCGGCCGCAGCCCGGCGGTGCTGCTCACGACGCGGTCAAACGCATCCAGCGCCTCCCGCGCCATGTCTGTCCTGTTCATGGCACGCAAGTGTGGCACAAACGATACAAACTTCTCTCACAGGCCGCATAATGACTGTTATTCACACAGGGAGCGGTCACCATACAGGGCAACACACCCACATGATTCCGAGCTCCACCCCCACGCCACCGGTCCTGGTGCGCGCCAACAGCGGTCTCGACCGCCTGTTGCAGGGGCTTTCCGTTTTCTGGATTCCGGTGCTGGTCGGACTGCTGTCCGTGCTGGCCCTGCTGGCCTGGAACAACCAGTACGCCGCCGGTCCCGGCACCCCCGTGTTTTTCAAGGTCGCTCAGGACGACCAGCGCCAATGGACGCCTCAGGAGGCCCTGAACCAGCTCTACCAGCCGGGAAACACCCCCGTCCCGTGGCACGAGACACGGCTGTCCGAAGCCCCCGTGTGGCTGCTGTTCGACGTGCCTTCCCCCCCCATAGGCCGGCAGGGCGCCTGGATTGAATTTCCTTCCCGCCACGCCCAGCGCATGACGTGCTGGAACGCCTTCGGGCTGCAGCCCATCGGAGAGGCCACGCGCTCCGGCGCCGAGGGTGCCGCGCGGCCTTCACGAGCCGGTTTCGCGCTCGACCCGGCGGGCGCCTCCCGCGTGCTGTGCCGCGGCGAGTTCATCGGCCCGGCGCGGCTGGCCGTGCAGTCTTGGGACGAGGCCACCCTCACCACCAAGGAACGGGAATTCCATCGCCACTCCGGGCTGCTCGACGGCGGCATCCTCACGCTCGCGCTGTTCACCCTCATTGCAGGGCTCATCAACCGCAACCGCACCTACCTGCTGTTCGCCGCCTGGCTGGTCATCAACCTGCGCATGGCGGCCCTGTCCATGGGATGGGACCACCAGTGGCTGGGCTACACCATTCCCGAAGCGTACCTGCCCCGCATGCGACTCGTCACGGTGGCGCTGTACTACGTGGTCACCTTCACCCTGTTCGCCAACCTGTTCCAGCAGGAGCTGAAGCAGGTCGGCCACCGGTGGATGATCACGGCGGCCAAGTGGTCGTGCCTGCCGTTGCTGGCGCTGTCCTTCGTGCTGTCCTTTCCGCAATTCCTGCCCATCATCTGGGCCGCCACCGGGCTGGGAGCGGGGGCGCTGATCTTTCTGCTGGTGCGCATCCTCATCGTGTGCAACTCGCGCGTGGCAGGTTGGTACGCGGCTTCGATCGGGGTGGCCCTGTTCGCCAGCCTGTACGAGGTCGCAGCGGCGGCCCTGGGACTCAAAGGATTGATCGGGGCATTCAACAGCGTCACGGCCGCCCTGGCCTCCAGCCTGCTGGCTTCCATGGCCATCGCCGAGCAGATGCGACAGGCTCACCAGCAGCGGCTCGCCGCCCAGGCGGAGCTGCAGCACACCTACGAGGTGATACCCATCGGCCTGTTCACGCTGGACCTGCTGGGCCGCTTCACCAGCGCCAACCCCGCGATGCTGGCGATGCTGGAGACCGACGAACAGACCCTCAACCAGCAGACCTGGCAGGAGCGTTTCACCTCCCAGGACTGGGAAGCCCTGATCGAGCGCACGCGGCGCGACGGTACGGCAGAACTCGACCTGGTGGTGCCACAGGGTGGACGACCCGAACGGCGTTTTCTGGTCAAGGCCGCCCTGGCCAGCGACAAGATCGAAGGCACCCTGCAGGACATCACCGAAAAGGCACAGGCCACCGAGCACCTGCGCTTCCTCGCCCACCACGACACACTCACCAAGGTGCTGAACCGGCGCGGCATCGAACGCATTCTCGACATCGGTCTTGCCCAGCTCGGGCGGGGCAAACCCCTGTCCGTTGCCTACCTGGACCTGGACCGCTTCAAGCTCATCAACGACCTCTACGGCCACGCCGCCGGCGACGCGGTCCTGCAGACCGTCTGCCAGCGTGCCCAGGCTCCCCTGAACCCCCAGATGCACCTGGGTCGCGTGGGCGGCGACGAATTTCTCATCGTGATGATGCAGACCCCGCTGGCCCAGGCCCAGGCGGTGTGCCACGAAATCCTCTCCAACCTGTCGGCCAGTGCCTGCCAGGTGGGCGACCGGGCGTTCCAGGTGCGTGGCTCCATCGGGCTGATCGAGGTCTCGCCCGGTACCCACGCCAAAGACATCCTCTCCACCGCCGACCACGCCTGTCGCCTTGCAAAGAAGGGCCAGGGCAACGGGCTTGTGGTGTTTGAGCAGGGCTCGAAGATTTTCACCGAACACGAGGCCGAGCTGCACCTGATCGAGCAACTCGCCACCCACCAGTCGATCGACGGGCTGTACCTTGAAATGCAGCCCATCATGTCGCTGCGCTCGCCCTACGGCTCCCTGAACTTTGAGGTGCTGCTGCGCATGCAGGACGAGCACGGCCAGCGCATCCCCACCGAACGGCTGATCCACGCCGCCGAAAACGCCGGGCGCATGGGCGTGATCGACCGCTGGGTGCTCTCCACCACGCTGGACTGGCTGAGCCGCCACCAGGGTCAGCTCACCCACAACCAGTTCGTCTGCATGAACCTCAGCGGCGCGTCGCTCAACGACGAGCGCTTCATCGACGACGTCTTCGTCATGCTGGAGCGCCACCGGGACGTGGCGCCACGCATCTGCCTGGAAATCACCGAAAGCGTGGCCCTGCACGACACCAACAACACCCGCCGCTTCATCGACCGGGTGCGCGATGTCGGTGCCAAGGTGGCGCTTGATGACTTCGGTGCCGGTTACACCTCCTTCTCCTACCTGAAGGACCTGCCCGCCGACCTCCTCAAGATCGATGGCAGCTTCATCGTCAACATGAACCGCCACCCCGCCAACGTGGCGATTGTGGAAGCGATTGTCAGCCTGGCGCAGAACCTGGGCATGAAGACGATCGCCGAGTGGGCCGAAGACTACGAAACTGTCGAGACCCTGGCGGAGATCGGAGTGGACTACGTCCAGGGCTTCGTGGTCGCACGCCCGCAAAAGCCGGAAGTGCTGCTGACCGCCCAGTCTGGCGCCGACTTCATCGACAACGAGCCGCTGAAACAGTATCTCAGCACCCTGTCGCCCAGCGAACTGGATCACGTGGACCTGATCCTCGGCGAGGAACTGCCCCTGCCCTCGATCGACCGGCCCTGAATGCAGCCGGGCGGCTCTCGCTCAGTCGGGTTCGCCAATCTGCAGATCAGGGTGGTCGGTGTAGCACATGAAGTCGAGCATGGGGTGGCGAGCCGCCTCCCAGTGCTCGCGCACCCGCTTCACATCCAGGTACAGGACCCGGTGCGGCAGGTTGAACGCGTAGCTCAACGGAATGCCGCCCATGCCGGGAAACACGTCCTGGAACAGCAGGCGCACGTACTGACGGTCCACCGGGCTGCGCGCCGCGATCACCATGTAATCCACGTCCCGGTCCAGACACAAAGCGTAAAACGCCTTGAACAGCGCCGCCTTCACCAGCCGGCCCGATACCGCATTCGTCACCCCCAGCCGGGTCGCCTCGGCCAGCCGCTTGCCCTGCATCCAGACCGGGAGTTCGATCGCACTTTGCAGCATCAGCGGGGCTGCGGCATTGGTCTGGATGCGCATGGTCCCCAGGGGCGATCCGTCCAGCTTGGACTCGGCCAGCAACAGGTAGCTGCCCGGTGCCGTGTCCGACGCTTCCGGTCGTCGAAATGCCGCGCACAGCGGTTCCGGCAGATGCCGGGCATATGCCGAATGCCGGATCTCGATGACCTTGGCCAGGTCGGCCTGCGTACGTGCGATGCGCAACGAAAACGGCCAACGCTCGGTGCGCAGCCTGCGGCCTTCATCGACATCGATGTCTGACCACGGTACCGTCTGGGCATTCGACACCTGTTCCCCAACCCCTGTCACAGCCTGCGTATGCATTCCGACTCTCCTCCGGCACGTGGTGCCACGATGAACTTGGACTGCGTTCCACTTTACGCAGGAGTGGCCCAGGCAAGAGTCGGAAAACGGCTGTTTCAGCTGTCGGATTTTTTCCTACACGGCAGCCGCCAGAGCGTGGCTTACAATCGGGCTCCGCTGCGGGAAGCGTGGCAGAGTGGTCGATTGCACCGGTCTTGAAAACCGGCAACGGGCAACCGTTCGTGAGTTCGAATCTCACCGCTTCCGCCAACCGGCACCCCCATGCAAAACGGCCCCTGAAGGGCCGTTCTTGCTGTCGGGCGGGGCGTTGCTTCAGGCGAAGTTGGCCTCGGCAAACGACCAGTTCACCAGCTTGTCCAGGAAGGTTTCCACGAACTTGGGGCGCAGGTTGCGGTAGTCGATGTAGTAGGCGTGTTCCCACACGTCCACGGTCAGCAGAGGCTTGTCGCCGGTGGTCAGCGGCGTGCCGGCAGCGCCCATGTTCACGATGTCCACCGAACCGTCGGCCTTCTTGACCAGCCAGGTCCAGCCGGAGCCGAAGTTGCCCACGGCGCTCTTGACGAAGGCTTCCTTGAAGGCGGCGTAGCTGCCCCACTTGGCGTTGATGGCAGCAGCCAGGGCACCGGTGGGCTCACCACCGCCAGCGGGCTTCATGCAGTTCCAGAAGAAGGTGTGGTTCCAGATCTGGGCGGCGTTGTTGTAGATGCCACCGCTGGACTTCTTGACGATGGACTCCAGGTCCATGCTTTCGAACTCGGTGCCCTTTTGCAGATTGTTCAGGTTGACCACATAGGCGTTGTGGTGCTTGCCGTGGTGGAACTCCAGGGTTTCCTTGGAATAGTGGGGCTCCAGGGCATCGATCGCATACGGCAGTGCGGGCAGGGTGTGTTCCATGTGCGGCTTCCTCGTCGTGTTGTTGAAAAGACCATTGATTGTAGGGAAGGCATCAGCTCCCTGGTGCCTTTACGGTCATCCTCACTGCACCATCGGCGAGTTGAGCCGTCAGATCCTGGCCCGGCCGAACCCTTTGCACCGATGTCACGGCGTGGCCGGAGGCGTCGGTGAGCAGCGCATAACCACGCAACAGCACCAGCTTCGGGTCCAGCAGCTTGAGCTGGGCCTCCAGGCGCTCCAGGCGCGAACGGCGGCGCTGCAGGTCTCGCGCCAACGCGACCACCCCGTCCCGTGGCCAACGCTCCAGTCGGGCAGTGTCGCGGTCCAGCCGTCGCCGAACCGCCTGCTGCAGCCGCAGCGATGCTCCCAGCACTCGCTCACGCTCCTTGCCCAGCCGGTTCGACGGTCGTCCAAGCCGCTGCGCCAGGCGGTCGGTGCGCTGGGCCTGGGCATCGAGCCAGCGCCAGAGGCCTTGGCGCAGGCGGGTTTGCTGCAGTTCCACGGCCCCCAGCAGGGTATCGCGGGCCGGCGCGCACAGCTCCGCAGCGGCGGTGGGTGTCGGGGCGCGCACGTCGGCCACAAAGTCGGCGAGGGTGAAGTCCGTCTCGTGCCCCACGCCACAGATCACGGGCATGGGGGCCTCGGCCAGCTTGCGCACCAGCATCGGGCTGTTGAAGGCCCACAAATCCTCCAGCGAGCCACCCCCACGGACCAGCAGCAGCACCTCGCCTTCGCCTGTGGCCTGGTGGTACGCATAGGCCCGGTCCAGCGCAGCGCACAGCGCCTCAGGAGCCGCATCGCCCTGCACCGGGGAAGGAAACACCCGCACCGGGAGATGGGGAACGCGTCGTTCCAGCGTGCTGGCCACATCTCGCAACGCGGCGGCGTCCAGCGAGGTGACCACGCTCACACTGCGCGGCAGGGGCGGCAAGGGACGTTTGCGCGCCGTCGCAAACAAACCCTCCGCCTCCAGCGTGGCCTTCAGGCGCAGGAACTGCTCGTACAGATTGCCCTGCCCCGCCAGCCGCGCGTCCTCGACGATGAGTTGCAGGTCGCCGCGCGGACCGTATACGTCCAGCCGCCCCTCCACCTCGACCAACTGACCATCACGCCAATCCAGCCGTGTAGCGGCCGCCGAGCGGCGGAACATGGCGCATCGCAGCTGGCCCTGCTCATCCTTGAGGGTGAAGTAGCCATGCCCGCTGGCGGCGCGCGCGAAGCCGGACACCTCACCCCGCACGCGCACCGGGTTGAAGCGGGCCTGCAAGGCATCGGCGAGGGCGCGCAGCAGGGCCCCGACCGCCCATACGGGGCGCCCGGCACCGGCCGGTTCGGGGTCTCGGGGGATCAGCACCACGGCTCCTGAGGGCCCACATGTCCACACCTGTGTCCATCTGCGGCGTGAAACCGCACGCCTCTCAGCCAAACAGAGGTGTATTGACAAGTCGTTGATTTGCAGACCATTTTCCCTACCGTTCCACCCTGGGCCCGGGGCACACCAGAGCGAAGCCCGAACTTTCCATCGGAAATCGACGATTTACACACAAAGTTATCCACACCCCCGGAGTCGCGGTGCCCTGCGCGGCTGCGCCATAATGGGCTTTCTGCGATGTCGTGTTCTGAGCGAGGAGTCCTGCATTGTTTTCGATCATACAAGCCGCCGGCTGGCCGATCTGGCCGCTGATCGCCTGCTCGGTCATCGGACTGGCGCTGATCATTGAACGCTTCATGAGCCTCAAGTCGGACCGGGTGGCCCCGCCGCAACTGGTGGAGGAAGCCATCATGGCCTCGCGCCACGGCGTACCACCGCCCCAGGTGGTCCAGCAGCTGGCGGAAAATTCCGTCCTGGGTGAGCTGCTTGCCTCAGGGTTCCGACACCTGCAAAACCACCCCGGCGCCACCGAAGACGAACTGCGCTCCGGGCTGGAATCGGCCGGTCGCCTGGCGGCCGCCAAGCTCCAGAAATACCTTGGTGCCATCGCCACCATCGCCTCCGCTGCACCGCTCATCGGCCTGCTGGGTACCGTCATCGGCATGATCGAGATCTTCGGCTCCCAGGCGGGAGCCGGCGGCCTCACGCCCGGTGGCGGCAACCCGGAGCAACTGGCCCACGGCATCTCCATCGCGCTCTACAACACCGCCTTCGGCCTCATGGTGGCCATCCCGGCCCTGATCTTCTGGCGCTACTTCCGCGCCCGGGTGGACAGTTATCTGCTCCAGATGGAGGTGGGTGCCGAGCGCTTCGCCCACCACCTGCTCACCCTTCGCCGCTGAACGCCCCCACGAGCCATGGCCATTCAGTTTCGCAACGGCAGCCGGGAAGAGCCTGAAATCAACCTCATCCCGTTCATCGACATCCTGCTGGTCGTGCTCATCTTCCTGATGCTGACCACCACCTACAGCAAGTACACCGAACTGCAGGTCAACCTTCCAGTGGCCGATGCGGAGCAACCGCGCGAGTATCCCCGCGAAATCATCGTCGCGGTCGGCCAGGACGGGCGCTACGCCGTCGCGGGCCAGGTGCTGGACGGTGCCACGGTGGACGTGCTGGTCCGAGCCCTGCAGCAGGCAGCCCAGGACAGCCGCGAACCCGTGGTGATCATCAGCGCCGATGCCGCCGCCACCCACCAGGCGGTGGTCAACGTGATGGATGCCGCCCGCCGCTCCGGGCTGAGCCAGATCACCTTCGCTACCCAGCAAGCGCGTGGCCGCTGAATCGCCCCATCCCCCGTCTGCCCTGAACCGCTGGACGCAGGCGCTGCAACGGGCCTGGCTGCAACGGGGGCCGCTGGCCCGACTGCTCTGGCCCGTGGCCTGGCTGTACGGCCACCTGTGGGCCCTGCGGGCCCTGCTTTACCGCCAGGGGGTGCTGCACTCCACCCGGCTGCCGCTGCCCGTGGTGGTCGTGGGCAATGTGGTGGTGGGCGGTGCAGGCAAAACCCCCACCGTCATCGGGCTGGTGCGGCACCTGCAGCAGCAAGGCTGGCACCCCGGTGTGATCTCTCGCGGCCACGGGGGCCGACACAGTGCCCCCACTCCGGTCACCGCCACCAGCTCTCCCACCGATGTCGGCGACGAACCCACCCTCATCGCCCGCGCCACGAGGGTGCCGGTCATGGTCGGGCGCCAGCGCGTGGCAGCCGCCCAGGCACTGATGGCGCAATCGCCGGAGGTGGACATCATCGTCAGCGACGACGGCATGCAGCACTGGGCCCTGCAACGGGACGTGACCCTCGTCGTCTTCGACGCGCGGGGCACCGGCAACGGCTGGCTGCTGCCGGCCGGCCTGCTGCGCGAGCCCTGGCCTGCGCCCGCCTGGGGCTCCGGTCCACTGTTCGTGCTCCAGACCGGCGGGCGAACGGCGGGGGCTCACCCAACCCATGCAGGCCCGGTGCCTGCCTACACCGCGCAACGGCAACTCGCAGCCCATGCCCTCAATGCCCAGGGCAACTCGCGTGCACTGGCGGATTTTCAGCAACTTCCACGGGTGGGCGCCCTCGCCGGCATCGCCCAGCCGCAGGCATTCTTCGGCATGCTGCAGGTGCAAGGCCTGCGACTGGACCACACCCTCGCCCTGCCCGACCATGCCGACACCACCGCCCTGTGGCAGGCCCTGGCGACGTTCGACGCCGACGTGGTCTGGCTTTGCACCGAAAAAGACGCCGTCAAGCTCTTCCCCGCCCTGCCCCCCGGCACATTCCACCGGGTGTGGGCCGTGCCGCTGGAACAGACCCTGGAGCCGGCCCTGCTTCACGCCGTTGATCACGCCCTGTCGCCCCTACAGAGGCTATCATCCCGCCATGGACACCAAACTCCTTGAACTGCTCGTCTGCCCGGTCACGAAGGGGCCGCTGGTCTACCAGCGCGAGACCCAGGAACTGATCTCGCGCAGCGCCCGGCTCGCCTACCCGATCCGCGACGGCATTCCCATCATGCTGGAAAACGAGGCCCGCGAGATCACCGAGGAAGAGGCCGCGCGCCCGCCCGTCCGTCCTGCTGCCTGAGCTTCGCCATGCGCGCGACTCCGTTTCACGTGCTCATCCCGGCGCGGCTGGCCTCGACCCGGCTGCCCCGCAAGCCCCTGGCCGACATCGCCGGCCTGCCCATGATCGTCCACGTGGCGCGCCGGGCCCTGGCAAGCAACGCCCTGTCGGTCACCGTGGCCGCCGATGACGCCGCCATCCTCAACGCCTGCAAAAGCGCCGGCATTGCCGCCGTCCTCACCCGGCACGATCACCCCAGCGGCAGCGACCGGCTGGCCGAGGCCTGCGACCTCATCGGTCTGGCCGACGAGACCGTCGTCGTCAACGTCCAGGGCGACGAGCCGCTGATGGACCCGCGCCTGATCCAAGCCGTGGCATGGCAACTGCACGACCGCCCCGACTGCGTCATGAGCACGGCGGCCCATGCCCTGCACGATGCAGCCGACTTCGCCAACCCCAATGTGGTCAAGGTGGTGCTGGACCGCCAGGGCACCGCGCTCTACTTCAGCCGCGCCCCCATTCCCTTGTGGCGCGACGGTGCCCCCGGCCCCGCGTCGGGCCCGGCCCTGCCCGCCAGGCCCCCGGCCCTGCGCCACATCGGCATCTACGGCTACCGGGCGGGTTTTCTGCGACGCTTCCCCCGGCTCGAACCGGCACCCATCGAGCAATGCGAGTCGCTGGAACAGCTGCGCGTGCTGTGGCACGGCGAACGCATCGCGGTCCACGTCACCCACGAAGCCCCAGGCCCAGGCGTGGACACCCCGCAGGATCTGGAGCGCGTGCGCGCCCTGCTCGGGGGAGCGGCATACCCGCCACTGTAAGCCTCTGTCGGGGACGCGCATGCTATCCTCCGACGGTTATTCTCCATACGGGATCGCGGCGCCTTGGAGACGGGCGCCGGCACGGATTTGAAACTGTGAAGCAAAAAGGAAAGTCATGAGACTGATTCTGTTGGGCGCCCCCGGCGCCGGCAAAGGCACGCAAGCCACCTTCATCTGCCAGAAATACGGCATTCCACAGATCTCCACGGGTGACATGTTGCGCGCCGCCGTCAAGGCCGGCACCCCCCTGGGCCTCGAGGCCAAGAAGGTCATGGACGCCGGCGGCCTGGTCTCTGACGAGCTCATCATCAACCTCGTGAAAGACCGCATCGCCCAGTCCGACTGCGCCAACGGCTTCCTGTTCGACGGCTTCCCCCGCACCATCCCCCAGGCCGACGCCATGAAGGCCGCTGGCGTCAAGCTCGACTACGTGCTGGAAATCGACGTGCCTTTCGACGCCATCATCGAACGCATGAGTGGCCGCCGCTCGCACCCCGCCTCGGGCCGCACCTACCACGTCAAGTTCAATCCGCCCAAGGTGAACGGTGTGGACGACGTGACCGGCGAACCGCTGGTGCAACGCGACGACGACAAGGAAGAAACCGTGCGCAAGCGCCTGGAAGTCTACAGCGCACAGACGCGCCCGCTCGTGGACTACTACAGCAACTGGGCCAAGGCCGACCCGACTGCCGCGCCCAAGTACCGTGCCATCAGCGGCATGGGCTCGGTGGAAGACATCACCGCCCGCGCGTTCGCGGCCCTCGAGAGCTGAACCTCAGAGCAGACGCAGCATCAACTCCAGCCGCGCTTTCGCCGGAGGCAAGGGCGTGGCGGAAATGGGGCAATCGGCCCCTTCGATCACCCGGCCGTTGGCGCACCGCGTCGTGCGCCACACCTCCACACCCGAAGCCTTCGCTTCCAGCAGCGCGGTCTGGAGGTCGGCATGCAGGGTACCGTTGCCCGTGCCCGCCACCACCAACCCGCGCAACGGGCGGCTTTCTGTGGCCGCCCGGTTCTGCAGCAGCAAGGCCCTCACCATCGCCCCGCTCTGGCCACCGTGGCTGGTGATCCACTCCACACGGGGCCAGGCCGCAGCGGTCAGCAACTGGTCCAGCAAGCGGGGCTCGAAGGTTTCCGGGGTTTGTGGCCACGGGCGCCAGAGCGTCAGCCGTCCTT
Organism: Burkholderiales bacterium; assembly: GCA_030603635.1. Taxonomy (GTDB): domain Bacteria; phylum Pseudomonadota; class Gammaproteobacteria; order Burkholderiales; family Burkholderiaceae_C; genus Tepidicella. The sequence continues at coordinate 30,820 of JAUVXK010000020.1, forward strand.
CCTCCAGCGCCGCCACCGGCCCCGCATCACCCGAGTCGTACACATCCAGCCGGTGGTTGTGCACCTTGCGTACGTCCAGCGCCGCGTGCACCCGGCCGGCGCACACCGCCATCACCCCACGCGCGCCTGGCGTGGCCGCCAGTCGCAACCCATCGGCCAGGTTTTGCGGGCCATCTCGAAGGGTGGCCGTGGCCGGGCGCATCGCGCTCACCAGCACCACAGGCTTCCCTGGGTTCAGCACACGCTGCAGCAGGTAGGCGGTTTCTTCCAGCGTGTCGGTGCCGTGGGTCACCACCAGGCCATGCACATCGGGCCGCATCAGGTGGCGTTGCGTGGCCTCCAACAGGCGGCGCCACACGTCGTCGCTCATGTCCTTGCTGTCGATCTGCGCCACCTGCACGGCTTCCACGGCATAGCCGGCTGGCACAGGCACATCGCCCAGCAGCTCCGAAACCGGGACCTCCCCCGCCTTGTAGCCGATGTTGTCGGCGGCTGAAGCCGCACGCCCGGCTATGGTGCCACCGGTGCCCAGTACGATCAGTTTCTCAGTCATCCTGCTCTCCAACCGCTCATCAGCCCTGCGCCACCGCACCCTGCTCCAGGTACACCCAGTCCACGATGTCGTCACTGGGCTGGTAGCCGGCCACCAGTTGCTGCATCATCAGGCGGATCACGCCCACGTCGTTCACGTTCAGAGCCAACTCCAAGGCGTTGAGTCTGCCCTCGAACTCGGCCCAGGGAATGAACTCTTCGTGGGCTTTCATGATGCGGGGGTGCACCGTGGGCTTGGGGTTGTCGCCGATCAACAGCTCCTCGTAGAGCTTTTCGCCGGGGCGCAAACCCGTCACCTCCAGCGCAATGTCGCCCTCGGGGTTGTCAGCGTCTCTCACCGTCAGGCCCGAGAGCTCGACCATGCGCCGCGCCAGGTCGATGATCTTCACCGACTGCCCCATGTCCAGCACGAACACATCGCCACCCTTGGCCATGGCACCGGCCTGGATGACAAGTTGTGCCGCTTCGGGGATGGTCATGAAGTAGCGCGTCACCTCGGGGTGCGTGAGCGTGATGGGCCCGCCGTCGCGGATCTGCTGGCGGAACTTCGGCACCACCGAACCCGATGAGCCCAGCACATTGCCAAAGCGCACCATGCTGAACCTGGTGCCGGTGTGGGTCGCCGCCAGGGCCTGAAGGGCCATTTCGGCCAGGCGCTTGCTGGCCCCCATCACGTTGGTCGGGCGAACAGCCTTGTCGGTGCTGATCAGGACAAAGTCCGTCACGCCGGCTTCCAGGGCCGCCTGGGCCGTGCGCAGCGTGCCCAGCACGTTGTTCCTGATGCCGGCCGCCGGGTTGTGCTCCACCAGTGGCACGTGCTTGTAGGCGGCGGCATGGTAAACCGTGTCCGGGCGCCAGGTGGACATGATCTCGCGCATGCGGTCGTCGTCCTGCACCGAAGCCAGCAGGGGCACCAGCACCGGAGCCTGCGGCACCGTCTGCGAGGCGAGCTTGTGCTCCAGTTCCTGGTGAATGGCGTACAGGGCGAATTCGCTCTGCTCGATCAGCAGCAGCTTGGCGGGCGCCACGGCCAGAATCTGGCGACACAGCTCGCTGCCAATCGACCCCCCGGCCCCCGTGACCAACACCACCTTGCCGGTGATGTTCCTGGCCAGCAGGATGTGGTTGGGCATCACCGGTTCCCGACCGAGCAGATCGTCAATGTCCAACTCCTGCAGATCGGCCATGCTGATGCGGCCCTGCACCATTTCGCTGAGGTTGGGCAGGGAACGCACCGCCACGCGTACCGGCCGCAGGTCAGCCAGAATGGCATTGCGCCGCTGTCGCGGCAGCGAAGGCATGGCCAGCAGCACAGTACGCACACCACGCGTCTGCACCAGGCCTGCCAGATCTTGCGGGCTGTGTATGGGCAGCCCATTGAGCACGTGGCCATGCAGGCGGTCGTCGTCGTCCAAGAATGCCACGACCTGCATGTCAGGGCTGTTGGCCAGCGCATTCGCCAGTTGCCTTCCCGTATTGCCTGCGCCGTAAATCACCGCCTTGGGGCGGTTCATTCGGGCCACAATGGCCTGGTAATCGCCCCCCAGCCAGTAACGGGCCAGTGCCCGGGTCGCGCCCACGGCCAGCAACAGCAGCATGGGCTGGATGATCCCGATGCTGCGCGGCACCCCGGGCAGGCCTATGGCTGTCACCAGCACCATGTAAAGCAAGGCATAAAAAGCAAACGCCCGCAGCACCATGTGCATCGCCGCCGTGCCCGAGTAGCGGAAGATGACGCGGTAAAACCCGTGGACAACAAACAACGGCAGCGCAATCAGTACCGATGCCAGCACCGCCCACAACGGCTGGAAGTTGCCCTCGCCTGACAACCGCACCCAATCGTCGAGTCGCAGGTAGAAGGCCAGCCAGACGGTCAGCACGCACAGGGCCACGTCCACGCACAGCGCCAGGGCCCGCTTGCCCACGCGCGGCATGGCCAGCAGCATACTCTTCACACAGCCACCTGCTTCAAAAATGCACGCGGATCGGCTGAAAACCGGTCAAAGTTCTCGGGTGACACAATCACGCGCAACGCATGGGGCACCTGCGCCACAAACGCATCCAAGCCTTTGGCCGATTTTTTTCGTCCCGACTTCACTTCAATGGCATACAGGGCATCGCGGTCCTGGTAAACAAAGTCCACCTCATCGTGGCGCTCGCGCCAATAAAACACCTGCCCGGGCTGCTGCACCAGTTCAGCCCCTACCGCCAGTTCGAAGGCCCTACCGCGTTCTTCGGTGTTCTTCGCCACATTCACCCCCGCAACCATACTGAACAGGGCCGGGCAAGCCGGCAGCATTTTGGGACTGGAACTGCGCGTCAACCACGCCTTGGGCGAATATTTCTGCAGTGCGTGCAACATAAACGCCCCACCATACAACGCTATATAGTGCTTGATCAGGTCGGTATTGCCCCTGTCCTGCAGTTGGCCCAGCAGTTTGGTGTAGCTGATCTCCTGGGCAGGGTAGGCACACAGAATCTGAAACGCCTGTCGAAACAAGGCGGGATTGGTCACTTTGTGGGTTTGCAAAATGTCTTTGCCAATCACCGCCTCCACAATCGCGTCCTTCATGTAGGCGTACCAGCGGTCTGGGTCGTGCTCCAGCGACACCGCCCCCGGGTAACCTCCAAATGCCAGGTAGCGCGGCAAATCGTAGTCGAATGCCGCCTTCAGTTCTGCATACGTCCAGTGGTGCACCCGCAGCAATTCGAACCGGCCGGCCAGACTTTCGGTCGTTCCCGCCTGTATCTGCAACGCACTTGACCCCAGCAGCAGTACCCGCAACCGCCCCGGCTTGGCGTCCCACAGGGCCTTGATCGTTTCGGGCCAGTTCGCCACTTTCTGGATCTCGTCCACCACCAGCAAGGCCCCCTCGCCATGCAGCAACGCCTGTTGCCACTGCTCCAGCAACCACGAGCGATCGCTGACCAGTACATCGTCCGCATTGGCGTAGTGGTGCGGCCAGGCGCCTTGCGCGAGCAACTGGCGCACACCTGTGGTCTTGCCCACCTGCCGAGGCCCGACCAGCACTTGAATGAACGGCTGCACAGCGCCCAAGCGCTGCGCCAATTGGCCCACAAACGCGCGTTGGTAAATCATCGAATCACACAGAATTACATTTTACTAGATTGATCTAGTGTATTCGATA
>JAUVXK010000073.1 GCA_030603635.1 Burkholderiales bacterium
TGGGGCGGGCAATCTGGTGCCGGCGCACCACATCACGGATGTGGAGGCGACGCACAACGGCAAGAGCGTGCTCAAGTGCGAGTGGAGTGGGGCGGTGTCGCAGAACCCGTTCCTGGCGTTCAAGTTCAAGGGCGCGGCCAAAGGCGACAAGGTCGTGGTCAAGTGGGTGGACAACAAGGGCGAGACCCGCACCGACGAGGCCACCATTTCCTGATCGTTCAGGGCAAGTACCAGGCCAGCAAACGCTGGCCTTTTTTCCCCCAAGACTCCCATAACAAACAACGAGGACGACCCCATGAGCTTCAGCCGACGCGAATTCCTGCAGGTCCTGGCGGTGGCCAGTGCCTCCGGCATGGCCATCAGCCATGAAGACGTACTGGCCGGCAACCACGGTGCCGCGCAGCGTCTCTATGATCTGCCCCAGTTTGGCAACGTCAGCTTCATGCATTTCACCGACTGCCATGCGCAGTTGATGCCCATCTACTTCCGGGAACCGAACGTGAACCTGGGCGTGGGTGAAGCCGTGGGGCGCCCGCCCCACATCGTGGGCGAGAACCTCTTGCAGTTCTTTGGTATCCGGCCAGGTACGCCCGAGGCCCACGCCTTCAGCTACCTGGACTTCGACCGGGCAGCCCGTACGTACGGCAAGGTGGGTGGGTTTGCCCACCTGGCGACGCTGGTCAAACAGATCAAGGCAGGCCGTCCGCACGCGCTGTTGCTCGACGGTGGCGACACCTGGCAGGGATCGGCCACATCGCTGTGGACCAATGCCCAAGACATGGTCGACGCCTGCAAGTTGCTGGGCGTCAACATCATGACCCCGCATTGGGAATTCACCTTCGGTGCCGATCGCGTCAAACAGGTCATCGAGAATGACTTCAAGGGCCACATCGACTTCGTGGCCCACAACGTCAAGACCACCGACTTTGAGGACCTGGTCTTCGAGCCCTACACCTTCAAGGAACAGAACGGCGTCAAGATCGCCGTCATCGGTCAGGCCTTCCCCTACACCCCCATCGCCAACCCGCGCCATTTCGTGCCCGACTGGACCTTCGGCATCCAGGAAGAGCACATGCAGAAGATGGTGGACGAGTGCCGCGCCAAGGGCGCGCAGGTGGTGGTGGTGCTGTCGCACAACGGCATGGACGTGGACATCAAGATGGCCTCGCGCGTGCGCGGTATCGACGCCATCCTCGGTGGCCACACCCATGACGGCATGCCCGCCCCGGTGGTGGTCAGGAATTCCGGCGGCCAGACGCTGGTGACCAACGCCGGCTCCAACGGCAAGTTCCTGGCCGTGCTGGATTTCGACGTGCGCGGCGGCAAGATCCAGGGCTACCGCTACAAGCTGATGCCGGTGTTCTCCAATTTCCTGCCCGCCGATCGGGAGATGCAGGCCCTGATCGACAAGGTGCGCGCTCCCTACAAGGACAAGCTGGAGGAAAGGCTCGCCGTCACCGAAGGCACGCTGTACCGCCGGGGCAACTTCAACGGTTCCTGGGATCAACTGATCTGCGATGCGCTGATGGAGGTGCGCGGGGCCGAGATCGCCTTCTCCCCTGGCGTGCGCTGGGGCACCAGCCTGCTGGCTGGCGACACCATCACCTACGAGCGCATGATGGACCAGATGGCGCTGACCTACCCGGCCACCACCCTCAACGAGTTCACCGGCGCCGACATCAAGGCCATCCTCGAAGACGTGGCCGACAACATCTTCAACCCCGACCCCTACTTCCAGCAGGGCGGGGACATGGTCCGCGTCGGTGGCCTGGAGTACACCTGTTCGCCGAAGGCGCCGATGGGCCAGCGCATCAACAACATGATGCTCAAGGGCAAACCGATCGAGGCGGACAAGAAGTACAAGGTGGCTGGCTGGGCCTCGGTCCAGGAAGGAGTGCAGGGCACGCCGATCTGGGACGTGGTGGGGGGCTATCTGCGCGACCGGAAGGTCATCAAGCCGCTGAAGATCAACACGCCGAAGCTCATCGACATGGCGGGGGACCCAGGCATTTCGATCTGAACCACCCGCCCAGGGTTCAGGCCGTCGGGAAGGTGCCGGGCAGCAGAATGCTGCGGTCCACCGTGTTGATGTCGGTGTGTCCGGTGAAGGCCATGGTGATGTCCAGCTCCTTGTGGATGATCTCCAGCGCCTTGGTCACACCGGCTTCGCCCATGGCTCCGAGGCCATACAGGAAAGCCCGGCCGATGTAGGTGCCCTGGGCGCCGAGGGCACGGGCCTTGAGCACGTCCTGGCCCGACCGTATGCCTCCATCCATGTGGACTTCGATCTTGCTGCCCACGTCCGCCACGATCTTCGGCAATGCGCGGATGCTGCTTTCGGCACCATCGAGCTGACGCCCTCCGTGGTTGCTCACGATCAGCGCATCCGCGCCCGATTCGACCGCCAGCCGGGCGTCCACCTCGTCCTGGATGCCCTTGAGGATCAGCTTGCCGCCCCAGCGCTTCTTGATCCATTCCACGTCGCCCCAGTTCAGGCGCGGGTCGAACTGCTGTGCCGTCCAAGCCGCTAGGCTGCCCATGTTGTCCACGCCCTTCACGTGGCCGACGATGTTGCCGAACTGACGCCGCGGGGTGCCGAGCATGCCCAGCGCCCAACGCGGCTTGGTGGCGATGTCGATCATGTTGGCCAGCGTGAGCTTGGGCGGAGCCGACAGGCCGTTTTTCAAGTCCTTGTGACGTTGGCCGAGGATTTGCAGGTCCAGCGTCAGCACCAGTGCCGAGCAGTTGGCCGCCTTGGCGCGGTCGATCAACCGCTCGATGAAGTCGCGGTCCCGCATCACGTAGAGCTGGAACCAGAAGCCTTCGCCGGCGTGTTGGGCCACGTCCTCGATGGAGCAGATGCTCATGGTGGACAGGGTGAAGGGAATGCCGAACTTCCTGGCTGCGCGGGCGGCGAGGATTTCTCCATCGGCGTGCTGCATCCCGGTCAGGCCGGTGGGCGCGATGGCGACCGGCATGGCGACGTCCTGTCCGACCATGTTGGTGCGCGTGGTGCGGCCTTCCATGTTCACCGCCACGCGCTGGCGCAGTTTGATGCTCTGAAAGTCGGCCTCATTGGCGCGGTAGGTGCTTTCCGTCCACGAGCCGCTGTCGGCGTAGTCGTAGAACATGCGCGGCACGCGCTTGCTCGCCAGTCGGCGCAGGTCTTCAATGTGGGTGATCACGGGCATGCGTCTTTTCTCCTCGGGACAGATCGACCGTGATCGTAGCTTTCACCTCGACGCCTGTCTTGTGAAAGCGTGACAGGCGGGTGTGAAATAAATTGGGAACAGCCTCAGCTGCAGGTGACGCTGCCGCACCCGCTCATGCTGGCCGGTCGTACCCGCGAGGGGTCGGGCAGGGTTTCGGTACGGGTGTCGAAGCCCAGCGAATGCATGTGCTGCGCCAGGCCGGCGTCCATGCTGCGGGCATGCATGGGGAACCATTCGGCGAGCGCATCCGCCATCCGGCCAATGATGTCGGTGTCTCCCTGGAGGTGATGCGCCTCGACCGCCTTCAGGGTGTCGAGGATGCTCTTGTGCTGCATGGTGTGGCAATTTTCCGCGGTGAAACCGGTGGCCAGCATCCAGCGGTCTTCCTGCTCGAAGTGCTCGATGGTGTGGGCGGTCAGTTCGCGGAACAGCGGCAGTTGTTCCTCTGGGGGGAGGGCTCGCAGTTCGGCCAGCATTTGCACGAATTCCTCGTGGGTGGCGTCCATGCGGGCATCGCCGGTCTGCAGGTCGGCCGTCCAGGCGAGGTCGGGAACGGGGGGGAAGTCGGTGGTGGCTTCAGACATGGCGGGCAGGATAAGGCCTTCTCGCCCGATGGGGTTTGACCTGTGTCAAACCCCATGGACCATCAGCGATCTCCGGTTCGCGATCAGGCCTCGAATGGCAGCTTCATGTCCCGCAGGTCACGGCGGGTCTCCACCAGCACCAGCGGGCCCTCGTCGAGCACCGCCACGGGTTTGGGTTCGCGGGGGACACGGCTGGGTGGCGGCTCGGCAGCAATCGCCGCCTGGACCTGGGCCACCTTGTCGGCGTCCGACTGGACCCACTGCAGGCCGGCCGACTCGGCCACCTGTGCCAACGCCTGTACGTCGAGGACATAAGGGGTGGGGGGCTGCGCCGGGGGGGCTGCACTCACGATGGAGGCCGGAGCCTGTACCGGCGCTTCCACCGTCGGTGCCGACCGGGGTGCGGGGTCGTCGGCCGCTTCGTCGGGGGCTACCACGGGCGTGGCAGGTGTGGCCGGCGTCTCGGCCTGGGGTGTGGTCACCGGCTGAGTGAAGTAGGAGCGTACCGGCGCTTCCTCAGTGGCTTCCGCCTGTACCGCCGTTTCAGCCGGTATGCTGTCGGTCATTGCCTCGTTGGCCGACACGACGTCATCGTTGCGTTGGCGGCGTTCACGGCCGTAGCGATCGCGGCTGCGACGCCCGTTGCGTCCCTGTGCTTGCCCGTCGGTCCCCGGTGTTTCGGTCGCCGGTTCGCTTGAGGTGGGGATTGCCGTTTCGGCAGAGGTTTCCGCGATGGAGGCGTTGGCCACCTCTTCCGACGGGCGCCGGTTCTCGCCACGGCCTTCGCCACGGCCTTCGCCGCGACCACGCCGGCGGCCCTCGCCGCGCTCGCGACGCGGCGCTTCAGACGCCGCAGCGTCAGTGCCGGGCATCTCGTTCACCGTGGTGTGTTCCGCGGCGGCCCCTTCCCGGGAGGACTCCCGCCGGTTGTCGCGCTCAGAGCGGTTGCCGCGCCGATTCTCGGGGCGATCGCCACGTTCGCTGCGGGTTTCGCTGCCGGACTGACGCTCAGCCCGGCCGGGACGTTCGCCGCGACGTGCCTCCCCGTTGCGGGCCGATTCGGTGGCTTCGCCACGCGGACCCTGGCGCTCACCGCTTCGGCCGCGTCCACCACGGCCCGATATGCCGCGTGCGTCGGTACGCGACGGCGTTTCAGCGGTGGGGGCAGAGGGGGTCGGGGCGGTGGCAGGAGCCATGCCGAACAGGCGCTTGAGCCAGGCGAAGAATCCGGTTTCGCCTGTGGCCTCGACAGCGGGCTGGGGGGCAGGGGCCGCCGCGACAGGTGCCATTTCCGACTTGGGCGCCGCGACCGGCGCCGGGCTGTCGGGCAGCACGCCCTTGATCACCGGCTCCTGCTTGTTGGCGCGCTCCTGGCTGCGGCGCGTGAACGTGGCCACGTCGTCCACTTCCTCGGCCAGTTTGTAGCTCGCGTCCAGGTGGTCCAGGCGCGGGTCATCGTGCTTGATGCGCTCCAGCTTGTAGTGCGGCGTGTCCAGCGACTTGTTGGGCACCAGCAGCACGTTGATGCGCTGCTTGAGTTCGATCTTGGTGATCTCGGTACGCTTCTCGTTCAGCAGGAAGCTGGCCACCTCGACCGGCACCTGCACGAACACGGCGGCGGTGCTGTCCTTCAGCGACTCTTCCTGAATCACGCGCAGAATCTGCAGCGCCGACGATTCGGTGTCACGGATGTGCCCGGAGCCACCGCAGCGCGGGCAGGGAATGGAGGCGCCTTCGGCCAACGTCGGGCGTAGGCGCTGGCGGCTCATCTCGAGCAGGCCGAACTTGCTGATGGTGCTGAACTGCACCCGCGCGCGGTCCTGGCGGAGGGCGTCGCGCAGGCGGTTTTCCACCTCGCGGCGGTTCTTGCTCTCCTCCATGTCGATGAAATCGATCACGATCAGGCCGCCCAGGTCGCGCAGGCGGGCCTGGCGCGCCACCTCGTCGGCAGCCTCCAGGTTGGTGCGCAGGGCGGTTTCCTCGATGTCGCCGCCCTTGATCGCGCGTGCCGAGTTCACGTCCACCGCCACCAGTGCCTCGGTCTGGTCGATCACGATGGCGCCGCCGCTGGGCAGCTGCACGGTGCGGCTGTAGGCGGTCTCGATCTGGTGCTCGATCTGGAAGCGGCTGAAAAGCGGGGCATCGTCGCGGTAGCGCTTCACGCGTTGCCCGTGCTCGGGCATCACGTGGCTCATGAACTGGTGCGCCTGCTCGTAGATGTCATCGGTGTCGATGAGGATCTCGCCGATGTCGCTGTTGAAGTAGTCGCGGATGGCGCGGATGACGAGGCTGGATTCCTGGTAGATCAGGAAGGCACCCTTGCCCGCCTTGGCGGCACCGTCGATCGCGTTCCAGAGCTTGAGCAGGTAGTTCAGGTCCCACTGCAGTTCTGCGGCGTCGCGGCCTATGCCGGCGGTGCGCGCGATGATGCTCATGCCGTTGGGGTATTCCAGCTGGTCGAGGGCCGCCTTCAGCTCCTGGCGGTCCTCCCCTTCGATGCGACGGCTCACGCCACCGCCACGCGGGTTGTTGGGCATCAGGACCACGTAGCGGCCGGCCAGGCTGACGAAGGTGGTGAGTGCCGCGCCCTTGTTGCCGCGCTCTTCCTTTTCCACCTGGACCAGCAGTTCCTGGCCTTCCTTGATGACGTCCTGGATGCGCGCCTGTGACGGCGACACATTGCCCTGGAAGTACTGGCGCGAGATTTCCTTGAAGGGCAGGAAGCCGTGGCGCTCCTCGCCGTAGTCCACGAAGCAGGCTTCGAGCGATGGCTCCACGCGCGTGACCACGGCCTTGTAGATGTTGCCTTTGCGCTGTTCGCGCCCTTCGATTTCGATTTCGTAGTCGAGCAGTTTCTGCCCGTCCACGATCGCCAGGCGGCGCTCTTCGGCCTGCGTGGCGTTGATCAGCATGCGCTTCATGTCTTGGTTTTCCTCATCACGATCACAACGGCCCGTCAACGGGCATACAGCCACGAACCGCCGTGGAGGTTGCGAACGAGGAGGAATTGCCGGAGAGTCCTGGGCGTCTGAGGGAGGCGGCACGCGGGGCGTGGCCGCGCAGGCTCAGGCCCGCCTGGACATAGGCGCGCGGAGTTGGGTGATCAAAGGGGGCAAGTCGGTGTTGGACACTGCGTTTGCCTGAGCTTCTCTGAGTTCACTTGAGTCCACGTCCAGCCCCGCCTGCTTCTGGCCGGCGGCTGGACGTATGGGGTATTCCGTATCGGGTTCGCTGAACGACAACGTCGGCTTGACCCTGACGGACCCGGTGCCGATCCATCGACACGCATGGGGCCTGCCAGGGCGGGCTACCAGGTCCAGACCGACCGTCAATCGTGCGTGCCTTAAACTTCAAGGCAAATCAAACACTTGCCAATCGCGACTGGACACCGCCATTATAGGGGTTCAGTCGGGTGGCGGGCATTTTCTTTTCACGCCGGGCCTTTCGCCGGCCACAACCCTTCCCATGGCAACTCGCGAGCCTGCTCCCCCTCCTGCTGTCCAGCACCTGACGGTGGACCCCGACTCGGACGGCCAGCGGCTGGACAACTTCCTGTTGCGAGAGCTCAAGGGGGTGCCCAAGACGCATGTGTACCGCATCATCCGGTCCGGTGAGGTGCGCCTCAACAAAGGGCGCGTCCAGGCGGATGCCCGGGTGCACACCGGGGATGTGCTGCGCATCCCGCCGCTGCGCCTGCCGGCACGAGCCACCACCGCCCCGCCTGCGCCGGCACGCGAATTTCCCGTGCTGTTCGAAGATGCGGCGTTGCTGGCAGTGGACAAACCGGCTGGCGTGGCGGTGCACGGCGGTAGCGGGGTGTCGTTTGGCGTGATTGAGCAATTGCGCCAGGCTCGCCCGCAGGTGCATGCCCTGGAATTGGTGCATCGTCTGGACAGGGAAACCAGCGGCATTCTGCTGGTGGCCAAGAAAAAGAGCGCACTGCGCGATTTGCAGGATCAATTCCGCGAGCGTTCGACCGGGAAAACCTATCTTGCCCTGGTCAAGGGCCATTGGCCGGTCAGCCGCAAGGTGGTGGATGTGCCATTGCACAAATACCTGTTGCCCGATGGCGAACGCCGGGTGCGGGTTACCTCGTCGGACGATCCGGATGGCATGCGGTCGATCAGTTTCGTGAAGGTGCTCGGCAGGGTCGATCCGCCGGCCGGCTGGCCCTCCGATGCCGAGCAGCGCTTCACCCTGCTGGCGGTGACGATCAAGACCGGGCGCACGCATCAGATCCGGGTGCATCTGGCTCATGGCGGGCACCCGATTGCCGGGGATGACAAATACGGCGATTTCGAATTGAACCGCCAGTTGCAGCGTTTCGGCCTTAGGCGCATGTTCCTCCACGCGTGGCAATTGAGTTTCCGGCACCCGGTGGAAGGGACGCCGATCGAATTGAAAGCCGATCTGCCGCCGGAATTGCGGAACTGGGGAAATGTGGACGATTTTTTTTGATTAGAATCGGCGCATTGATTCAACCCCTGATTGGAAATTCACCATGGCAAGTTATTCCGAACTGATGTCCCAGGCCCAGGCATTGATGGCACAAGCCGAACAGGTGAGAAAACAGGAACTCGCCCAGGTGATTGCCGACATCAAGGCCAGAATGAAGGAATACGGCATCACCATTGAAGACCTGGGGGCGGCATCTGGTCGCAAGGCCGCCGGCAAGGCCAAGGCCGCCGCCAAGTACCGCGGCCCCAACGGTGAACTGTGGTCCGGTGGCCCCGGTCGCAAGCCCGACTGGGTCAAGGCGGCGCTGGCTGCTGGCAAGGACATCGAGTCCTTCCGCATCTGAACCCTTCACGCCCAGCGTGAGTCGAAAAAGGGCGCACAATGCGCCCTTTGTCTTTTCGGTTCAGCCATGCGACCCCGCCAATTCGACCTCATCGCCTTCGACTGGGACGGCACCCTGTTCGATTCCACCGCGATCATCGTGCGTTGCATCCAGGCGGCGGTACGCGACGTAGGTGGGCAGGTCCCATCGGACGAGGCGGCCTCGTACGTGATCGGCATGGGGCTGATGCAGGCGCTTGCGCATGCCGCGCCCGACGTCCCGCCCGAGCGGTACCCGCTGCTGGGGGAGCGTTACCGCCACCATTATTTCGCCCGTCAGCACGACATCACGCTGTTCCAGGGCGTGCTGCCGCTGCTGCACGAACTCAAGACGCGGCACCACTGGCTGGCCGTGGCCACGGGCAAGAGCCGGCACGGGCTTGACGAGGCCCTTCGGCATGTGGAACTGCATGGCCTGTTCGACGGTTCCCGGACCGCCGACGAGACGGCGGGCAAGCCCCATCCGCTGATGCTTCATGAGCTCATGCGCGAGTTCGGGGTGGACCCGGAGCGCACGCTCATGATCGGTGACACCACGCACGACCTGCAGATGGCGGCGAACGCCGGTTGTGCCAGCGTGGGTGTGAGCTATGGTGCCCATGACCCGCAGGGGTTCGCCGATTTCCGCCCACGCTTCGTGGCCCATTCGGTGCGCGAACTGCACGACTGGCTGCAGGCGCACGCCTGAGATTGACGGGAGCACAAGACCCATGTCGGTACAGTGGTTTCCCGGGCACATGCATGCGACCCGCAAGGCCATCGCGGAGCGCATCAAGGGCATCGATGTCATCGTCGAGATGCTGGATGCCCGGTTGCCCGGCTCCAGTGCGAATCCCATGCTGGCCCAGATCACCGAGGGCAAGCCCGCGCTCAAGGTATTGAACAAACAGGATCTGGCCGATCCGGTGCGCACCGAGGCGTGGCTGGCCCACTACAACGCCCGTCCCGGCACACTGGCCATCGGTCTCGACGCGGGCATGACCGGACCGGCACGGGCGCTGGTCAAGGCCTGTCACGAACTTGCGCCTCACCGTGGAGGCATGGCCAAGCCCATGCGGGTGCTCATCGGCGGCATTCCCAACGTGGGCAAGTCCACGCTCATCAACACGCTGGTGGGCAAACGGGCCACGAAAACCGCCGACGAGGCCGGGGTCACCAAGCAGGAGCAGCGCATCGCCCTGGCCGACGATTTCTACCTCTACGACACGCCCGGCGTGCTGTGGCCCAAGATCATCGTGCCGCAGAGCGGTTACCACCTGGCGGCCAGCGGCGCCGTGGGGCGCAACGCCTACGACGAGGAAGAGGTGGCGCTGGAGTTGCTGAAGGCGATCCAGGGGCCTTACGGCGCCCTGCTGGAAGCCCGATACCAATGGGGATGGACGCCCGAAGCCATCGCCGGCATGAAAGACGAGGAACTGCTGGCAGCCGTAGGTCGAAAGCGCGGAGCCCTGTTGCCTGGAGGGCGACTCAATGCGCAGAAGGCGGCAGAGATGCTGCTGACCGATTTCCGTACCGGCACATTGGGTCGCATCACGCTGGAAACGCCCCAGGAGTACGACCGGTGGCTTCAGGCTGCACTTCGTGTGGAAGCCGATCGGGCCGCAGAGCGCAAGGCCCGGCAGGCCCTCGGACGAGGCGGTGGGCGTCGGCCCGCCCCTTGAAAGACGCCGACAAGGGCCCGGGCCCTATCGGGCAGGCCCGTCGGGATCAGCGGAAGCTCAGCGACCAGGTGGCCAGTTTCTGGGCCTCGGCGTCGCTCACCTGAGGGTTGGCGGGCATGGGAATCGCACCCCACACGCCAGAGCCTCCGCGCTGGATTTTCGTGGCCAGCTTGGCCGCGGCACCGGCGTCACCGGCATATTTGGCGGAGATGTCCTTGTAGGAAGGGCCCACCAGTTTCTTGTCCACGGCATGGCAGGCCATGCAGTTCTTGGAGCGGGCCAGGGCTTCGTCGGCCAGGGCCGGCATGGCCACGACGGTGCTGGCGGCCAAAATGAGCAGTGCGCGTTTCATGGTGTTTTCCTTGGAGCAGAATGAGGGTTCGGACGTGTGGATTCTACTGGTGCGTCTTTTCCCGAAACCATGGAATTACCACTTGTTGCAATCGATACGGGCCGGGTTACAGGAGGAATGCTGTCATGTTGTTGCTGATACTGGGTGTGATACTGCTGGTGCTGAAGTGGGCTGCCATCGGTCCCGTTGCCGAATGGAGCTGGTGGTGGGTGCTGGCGCCGTTTCCCCTGGCCGCGCTGTGGTGGTGGATTGCCGATGCGACCGGTTATACCCGTCGCAAGGCCATGGAGCGCGAAGAGGCGCGCAAGCAGGCGCGCAAGGAAGATAGTCGCAAGCGTCTGAAGGGGTTCCGGTCGGACCGCTTCTGAGTGCTGATCTGACCTGTTCGGGTTCGGCTTTTCCGTGAACACCCTTCGCGTGGCCACCTACAACATCCACAAGGGCGTCCAGGGCCTGGGGCCCGCGCGTCGGCTCGAGATCCACAATCTCGTGCATGCCGTGGAGCAGTTTGATGCCGACCTGGTCTGTCTGCAGGAAGTGCGGGGTGTCAACCGCAAGATGCAGCGCCTGTTCGCCCACTGGCCTGCCGAAGGGCAGGCCAACTTCCTGGCGCCCGAAGGCTATGAGGCCGTGTACCACACCAATGCCGTGACCCGGCACGGCGAGCATGGCAATGCCTTGCTGACCCGCTGGCCGGTTCTGGCGCAGCAGCACCACGATGTCTCGGACCACCGTTTCGAGCAGCGTGGCCTGCTGCACGTGAAGGTGGAGGTGCACGGGCAGCCGGTGCATGTGGTGGTGGTGCATCTGGGACTGATCCACGCCAGCCGCGAGCGACAGGTGCAGGCGCTGGGCCGCTTCATCGAGGTGCATGTGCCCTCGCATGAAGGACTCATTGTGGCTGGCGATTTCAACGACTGGGAGGCACGGCTGCACCGCCCCATGGCCGCATTCGGTCTGAGCACCTTCGAAGACATCCGCCTGCCGACCTTCCCCGCCCGTCTGCCCTTGCTCAACCTGGATCGCATCTATGTGCGGGGTTTGCGCCCGGTGCACGCCCACGTGCCGCACGGCAGGGCCTGGCGCCGTATGTCGGATCATCTGCCACTGATCGCGGAGCTGGCGTGGGCGTGAGGTCTGCGCTGCGTGCGGGTCACCGCCTGCGCCTGCTGGAGGGCGGGGCAGACCTGTTCCCGGCCATGGTACAGGCCATGGACCGGGCACAGCGGCTGGTGCATCTGGAAACCTACATTTTCGAGTTCGCCCATGGGGCGTTGCAGGTGGCCGAGGCGCTGGAGCGGGCTGCACAGCGGGGTGTGGCGGTGCGGCTGGTGGTCGATGGCGTGGGGACGCCGACGCTGCCCCGCGAGTGGATCGAACGCTTCAACCGGGCCGGTGTGCAGTGGCGCATCTACCAGCCCATGGGCCGTCTCGGACTGCTGATTCCGAGCCGCTGGCGCCGGCTGCACCGCAAGCTTTGCGTGGTGGATGGCGTGGTGGGCTTCTGCGGCGGGATCAACCTGATCGACGACCAGGACGACGTGGTGCTGGGGCGCCTCGATGCCCCCCGTCTGGACTTTTCACTGCAGGTCAGCGGGCCGCTGGTGGCCGATATGCTCGACACCATGGAACAACTCTGGTGGCGGTTGCAGGCGCTGCGTGCGGCGCGGCAGCGCGAGTTCCGTGCAGCCTGGGAGGCTCTGTTGGAGGGGTTGCCCCACATCGAGCCCTGGGCGTGGTGGGAGCTGTCCCCGCAGCCCGACCCGGACGCGCGAGCGCTGCATGTCCACGAAGCGAATGCCGCTTTGCTGCTGCGCGACAACGTGCGGCACCGTCACGACATCGAGAAGGCCTATCTCAAAGCCATCGGGGAGGCCCGTGAGGAGGTGGTCATTGCCAATGCCTACTTCATCCCCGGGCGCCGGTTGCGCCGCGCGCTGATCCTGGCCGTCCAACGGGGCGTCCGGGTTCGGCTGCTGTTGCAGGGCAAGTACGAGCGTTTTCTCCAGTACCACGCGGCGCGGCCGGTGCACTTCCGGCTGCTGCGTTCCGGGGTGGAAATCCACGAGTACGCGCCCAGTGCCCTGCACGCGAAGGTGGCGGTGGTGGATGGCCGCTGGGCCACGGTGGGGTCCACCAACCTCGATCCCCTGAGCCTGCTGCTGGCGCGGGAGGCCAACGTCGTGACCACCGACGTGGCGTTCGCCCGCCGGTTGCGTGATCATCTGGACCGGCTGATGCGTCTTCAGGGCAGGCGTCTGCGGCTGGAGCAATTGCATTCCCGGCCTTGGCATCAGCGCTGGCGCGACGGGATCGCGTTTGCCGTTATGCGCACGGTGCTTTTCCTTACCGGCCACCGCTATTGAATCTTCGTATCCCCCGCCCGGCTGGGGATATGCCGCCGTCGCGGGCTGGGGTGTTACCATGGGCTCATGCTGATGAAGACCGAAGACACCATGACCGACGTCCAACACGACGAGGGCACGCCCGTGTCCGTCAAGATCCGTGAGCGCATCCAGGCGGCCCGCAAGCGCTTCCATTCCA
>JAUVXK010000095.1 GCA_030603635.1 Burkholderiales bacterium
GTCCACGGCATCACCCAGACCATTTACCACGGGCCGTATCACATGCGACACGTCGTCAGTCCCGCCCGGGTGCTGGAAGTGGCCAGCGAAGACGGTGTGGAAGTGGTGCGCGCCCAGGCCAACTACGCGGTGTTCCGCACCAAGCCGGGCAACGTGAGCGAGGTGTTCAACGTGGGCCGCTACATCGACGAATGGGTGCGCGAAGACGGCGCCCTCAAGCTACGCAGCCGCCATTGCGTGTACGACAGCGAACTCATCCTGAACTCGCTCATCTATCCGGTGTGAACGGCCGGACTCCCCGTCAGGGGGCGCGGCGCCATGTCCACATGCGAACGGCGAGCAGGAGCATCAGCATCATGGCACCGCTGCCGAGAAAGTCGCCCATGGCCATGGCCGTGGCTGAGGGCAACCACTCCTCCGGGTGGCGGTTGCCCAGGCCCACAAGCAGCCCGTTGTAGATCAGTGCATGGCTGCTGGCGGCGACCGCGTCAATGACGATGAACTGCACGAAGGTCATGCCGCGGAGATCCTGTCGCAACCGCATCCGTCCGGCCAGCCAGATCACGACGAGCAGGGTCGTGCCGGCCCATACACAGGCCATGAGCAGCAGGGTGGCTTTCGGTGTGTCCGGCCACTCCAGCATCGACATGAGGAAGTTGGCCACCACCAGCCCCAGAGCGCCCCAGTGCCGGCCGATCAGGATGGCGAGCAGCTTGACGCCAGCCGGCAGGAAAAACACCGATACGCCCCGAAAGGGATCCTGCGCCTGGAACACGTGGATGTTGAGCTGCAGAAACAGCACATAAGCGCTCCCCGTTCCCAGCGCAAACCACAACCCTTCACGGACCGACATTTCGCGGAGCATGTCTGTATGGCACCCTGATATATACCCCCCATTCTACGCAGGCATGTCGGTTGGCATTTCTCACCCCCGGCCGTTGGCATTACACTGCGGGCCCTGTCCCGTTGTCCTTGTCATAAAACAGAAAGGGGAGAGTCATGGAAAGTTCGCGTCCCTGCGCGGCCTATCTGCGGTTCCTGAACCTGTTGGAAGCCCTCCGAGGCGATCCACAAACCCCCCATTTGGAGACTTCCGAACGTGTCCTGCTGGAGATGCTGACCTTGCGTTGGCACAGCGGCCGACGTGTGACTGTGCTGGAGGCCATGAACAGTGGCGTGGGCGGCATGTCGCCCAGCACCGTTCACCGGCGCATCAAGTCTCTGAAGGCGGCCGGCATGCTGCAAGCCGTGCACGACGGTACCGATAGCCGCACCAAATACCTGATTCCCACGGAGGCGGCCCTGGCCTACTTCGAGCGTATGGGCGATTGTCTGTTGCGCACGCAGCGAACCGCCTGAGCAACCGGGTGCGTTGCGCGCTGTCTCAGAGCGCGCGGCTGCGCGCCAGCGGCGGGTTTTGCGAGAAGTACGAAACGATGCCCCGCAGCAGGGCATCGGCCATGTCGGCCTGGAACCGCGGGTCGCGCAGTCGGCGTTCTTCGTCGGGGTTGCTGATGAAAGCCGTCTCGACCAGGATGCTGGGGATGTCGGGGGCACGCAATACGGCGAAGCCGGCCTGTTCGACCTGGGGTTTGTGCAGGCGACCGACACGTCCGATCTCGGTGAGCATCACGCTGGCCAGCTTGAGGCTGTCGTTGATCTGCGCGGTGGTGCTCATGTCTAGCAGTGTGCGCTGCAGTTCGGTGTCCCGGGTGCGCATGTTCACGCCACCCACCAGGTCGGCTGCGTTTTCCTTGTCGGCGATCCAGCGGGCCGCCGCGCTGGTGGCGCCCCGCTGGCTCAGCGCATACACGCTGGCGCCCTGAGGGCGAGGGGTGTAGAAGGCGTCGGCATGGATGCTCACGAACAGGTCGGCCTCCACACGTCGTGCCTTGTTCACGCGCACATGCAGGGGAACGAAATAGTCACCGTCCCGGGTGAGGAAGGCCCGCATCGTGTGGCCATTGACCTGGGTCCGGTTGATGCGCTCACGCAGCAGGCGGGCAATGGCCAGTACCACGTCTTTTTCGCGCGTGCCGCCGGGGCCGATGGCGCCGGGGTCCTCGCCGCCGTGGCCGGGGTCCAGCGCGACCACGATCAGGCGATCGACCCGTCCACCCGTGGTGGGGGCTCCAGGTCGCTGCTTGGCGGTAAAGGTCGGGCGCGCGGGTTCCCGCGGCGCGGGAGCGGATGGATCGGTGGCGTAGGTCTCGGGCCGTTGCGCCGGGGAGGGCGCGGAGGCTGGGCGTGGGGTCTGGGTAGCAGGCTCCGAGGGCAACTGCGCGATCAGGTCTCCGAGCGGGTCATCCGCCCGGGGAGCCGGTTTGGCCTGGTCGAGCTCGCGTAGCCGCTGGGCGATGAGTTCTTCCAGCGGATCGCGGGCCTCTGTCGGGTAGAGATCCATCACCAGCCGGTGCTGGTAGGCCGCCACCGGGGCGAGCTGGAACACCTGCGGGGTGATGGGGCGCTTGAGATCGATCACGATACGCACCACGTTGGGTGCGTTCTGCCCCACTCGGACCCCGGCCACATTCGGATCGTCGGCCCTTACGTGACCGATGAGGTCGCGCAGGGCCGATACGAGTTCGATGCCCTCGATGTCCACGGCCAGACGTGGCGGATCGGCCACGAAGAAGGGGACGGCGCTGAGTTCAGCATCCGATTCGATGGTGATGCGGGTGTAGTCCTTTGCGGGCCACATGCGTACCGCCACGATGGTCGCGCCACGGGCCAGCTCGTGGGGGCCCAGCGTCAGCAGGAGCGTGCTGGCCGCGCCCAGCCATTGGAAGGCGGTTCGGCGCTTCATGCGTCCAGCGTCTCCAGCAAGCGCTTGCCGGTGGGTGTCAGGGCGCGAATGCGGAACATGCGGGTGTCGTCATCCAGGGTGTCGATGTTGAATTCCAGGTCGGGCAAGGGCAGGCATCCCGCGGCTTTTTCCGGCCACTCGACCAGCTTGAGCCCAGGTGCCGCGAAAAGTTCGCGAAAGCCGGCATCTTCCCATTCACGGGGGTCGTTGAAACGGTAGAAGTCCAAATGCGACACCGTCAGACCCTGCGGCCAGGCCTGACGGGCGGGGGCGGTATACGGTTCGACGATGGCGTATGAGGGGCTCTTGATGCGACCCGTCACCCCCAGGGCGCGGAGCAGCAGGCGAACGAAGGTGGTCTTGCCCGCGCCCAGATCGCCGTGCAGGTGGATGGCGGCGTGGGCCAAGGCGTCGCTGCCGGCCAGTCGCTGCGCGAGCGCCTCGGTGGCCTGTTCCGAGCCGCAGGCGATCGTGTGTTCCGCAGGCGCGGTATGGTCGCTCATCCCTGTTCCTACAATCTGCCGTTGATGTTCGATCCTGCTCAATTCGTCTCGCATGTCCGCCAATGGGCGCGCGATCTGGGATTTTCCCAGATCGGCGTGGCCGGGGTGGACCTGCGCGATGCCGAGCCGGGTTTGCTTGACTGGCTGGAGGCTGGCTTCCACGGCGAGATGGACTACATGGCCCGCCATGGCCTCAAGCGCGCGCGCCCCGCCGAACTCGTGCCCGGCACAGTGAGCGTGGTCACCGCCCGCATGGATTATCTGCCAGCCCGGCGTACCGACGACTGGCGGGCCGAGGAATGGGCCCGGCTCGAGCGGCCGGGCGAAGCCGTGGTTTCCCTCTATGCCCGCGGGCGCGACTACCACAAGGTGTTGCGGCAGCGGCTGCAAAAGCTGGCCGAGCGCATGCAACAGGCTTTGCCCGCGCAGGGCGCGGATGGGTTCGAGTACCGGGTGTTCACCGACTCCGCTCCGGTGCTGGAGGTGGAGCTCGCACAACGCAGCGGCCTCGGCTGGCGTGGCAAGCACACGCTGGCGCTGGACCGCGATGGCGGCTCCATGTTCTTCCTGGGGGAGATCTTCGTAAACGTCGCCTTGCCGGCCACGGTGGCGGTGAGCGCCCATTGCGGTGAATGCACGGCGTGCCTCACGGCCTGCCCCACCGGGGCGCTGGTGGGCCCGTACCGGCTGGATGCGCGGCGCTGCATTTCCTACCTCACCATCGAGCACGACGGGCCGATTCCCGTGCCTTTGCGCCCCCTGATGGGCAACCGGATCTACGGCTGCGACGACTGCCAGCTGGCCTGTCCGTGGAACAAATTCGCCCGTCGCACGCCATTGCCGGATTTCGACGAGCGTCCGGGCATGTCCGGCGCCCGGTTGATGGAGTGCTTTCTGTGGTCCGAAGCCGAGTTCCTGCAACGCACCGAAGGCTCACCGATCCGCCGCATCGGCCATGAGCGCTGGCTGCGCAACGTTGCGGTGGCGCTGGGCAATGCCCTGGCGGCCGGTTTGACCTCCGCCGAGGCCGTGCAGACCATGGAGGTTCTGCGGTCCCGCGCCGAACACCCCAGCGAACTGGTGCGTGAACATGTGGCCTGGGCGTTGCAGCAGGCGCTAAGATCAAACACATGAATCCGCTGTCCGGCCTCCACACCGCTTTGCTCGACCTGGGCCAGGGCGTGCTGCGCTGGCTGGCGAACTGGTGGCGCATTGTGCATCTGGGGGCGGTGATTCTGGTGCTCGCGGTTTCGCCGTCGAGCTACCGGCGCGAGCGCTGGCCGGCGCTCGCCCGGCACCTATACCTGGCCACGGCACCGGTGCTGCTGTGGTTCACCGTGCTGTCGGCCCTGCTCGGACTGGTGCTGATCCGCATCGTGGTGATCACCGCGCTGAGCTACGGTCTTTCCCAATATGCCGTGGACATGGTCGTGCGGGTGCTGGTGCTGGAACTGATCCCGCTGGCTGCCGCCCTGTTCGTGGCGCTGCGCATCACCATTCCACAGGGGGTGGAACTGATGGCGCTGCGGCAGCAGGGGGCATTCGACGAATGCAAGGCTCAAGGGCGCGACGTGCTGCACTGGCTGGTGCTGCCCCGGGCCCTGGCCGGCATGTTTTCGGTGTTCATGCTGGCGGCCGTCAGTTGCGTGGTGGCGCTGGTCCTGGCCTACCTGAACATCTACGGCTTCAATCCCTGGGCGATCGGCAGCTACACCCGCATCGTGGGTCAGGTGTTCAACCCGGTCGTGACGCTCATCTTCACCTTCAAGACGCTCTTCTTCGCACTCACCGTCGCCCTGATTCCGCTGGCTTCCAGCCTGTACGACTCGCCCGAACCCGAACGGCGCGCCAGCAGCGAGCTGCAGTCCCTGGTGCGGATGTTCCTGGCCCTGCTCGGCATCGAACTGATCTCCCTGATGGGCAACTATTATTGACACCATGAAACCCGACGACGCTGTCGACCAGACCATACGCCAGGCCCGCGTGTCCAACGTCGAGTTCAAGGCCGCGTTGCTGCTGATGCTGATGATTGCGCTGATCGTCGGTTCGGCCGCCTACCTGCTGTACGCACGAGGCGTGTTCGAACCGACCCAGGAACTGGTGCTGATCGCCGACGATTCCGAGGGCGTGGTCGTCGGCATGGATATGACGTTTTCCGGTTTCCCGATCGGGCGGGTGCGGCGCATCGAACTTGGCGAGGACGGCAGCGCCCGCATCATCGTTGACGTGCCCCGCAAGGATGCCCACTGGCTGCGCGAAACCAGCGTCTTCACCATGGAACGCAGCCTCGTTGGAGCGACCCGCATCCGCGCCTTCACGGGCGTGTTCGAAGCGCCACCGCTGGCCGACGGTGCCGAGCGCCAGGTGCTCAAGGGCGATGCGATGGCCGAAATTCCCCGGCTGGTCAGTTCCGTACGGGATCTGCTGGACAACCTCAACCGGATCACGGCCGAGCAATCTCCCCTGAACGCCAGCCTGCGCAACGTGCAGACAGCCACCGATACCCTGAACAGCCCCCGCGGTGCCCTGGGTCTGCTCATGGGCAATGACGCCGACCGGGCCCGCCTGCTGCAGGTCTTCGACGAGGCAAATGCCTTGCTTGCGCGGCTCGAAGCCGTGGCCGGGCGCACGGAATCCCTGATCGGCAACGCCGACCAGCGCGTGTTCGGCGATGCCGGACTCATGACCGACATGCAGACCGCGGTTCAGACCGTTGAAGGCCTGCTCTCGGATGCCCGGCAAAGTTTGCAGAAGGTTGACGCGGTGCTGGTGGAAGTGCAGGGCATCGCTGCCAACACCCGCACCGCCACGGTCGATCTGGACGTGCTGCGTGCCGAAGTCGAGGCCAGCCTGCGCAAGGTCGAAAGTCTGGTCAACGACATCAACCGCCGCTGGCCTTTTGCCCGCGACACGGAACTGAGGCTGCCATGAGTCCCCATCCCATCCTTCGCCTGGGTGCAGCCGGCCTTGCGGTGGGGCTGCTGCTGGGGTGTGCCGGTGGACCACCGGCACCCGATTGGCAGGTCAATGCCCATGGGGCTCTGCAGCGCGCCACGGTGGCTGACTTAGAAGGTCAAGACCGTGTGGCCGGTGTCGAGTGGCGCAGGGCGCTGGAGGAAACGCGGCGCACCGCCCGACTCGATCTGCTCGCTCGCGTGGAGCTGAGCCGCTGTGCGGTCCGTCAGGCCAGTCTGGACGTTTCGGCCTGTGACGGCTTCGAGCACCTGCAGGCCGATGCCACGCCCGAAGACCAGGCCTATGCCCGCTACCTGATGGGAGCGCCCGAGGCAGCCGATCAGCCTCTGCTGCCGCCGGTCCACCGAGCCGTTGCACAGGTGCTGCTGGCGCCGCCTGCCGAGGGTCGAGCCGCCCCCGTGCTGACGGCCATGGCCGATCCGGTCTCGCGACTCGTGGCCGCTGGCGCGTTGTTCCGAGCCGAGCGGCTGGACCCATCGGGCATTGCGGTGGCGGTGGGCACGGCTTCGGCGCAGGGTTGGCGACGGCCCTTGCTGGCCTGGCTGCAGGTGCAGGCCGATGTGGCTCGCCAGTCCGGAGACGCGGCCCTCGAAGCGCTCGCGCGGCGTCGGCTGGACGCCCTTACCGCAGGGGCAGCAGCACGCCCAGCGCAAACGTCAGACTGAGCACCCCCAGCAGGGTGGACAACGTGACCAGCCCCGCGACATAGGGGCCGTCATACCCCATGCGCGCGGCCAGCACATAACAGCTTGATGCCGTGGGAACGGCGGAGAACATCAGCAGCACCACGGTCTGTGTGGGGTCCAACTGCCAGGCAATGGCCACCAGCAGGGCGGTCACCGGCAGCAGCACATGCTTGATGCCGAGCACCATCGTGGACAGCGTCTTGGCCTGGGCCATGCGCCCAAGCTGCATGCCGGCGCCTGCCGCCATCAGGCCCAGCGCCAGTGCAGCCTGGCCGATGCGGTTGGTGGTCGGTGCCAGCCAGTCCGGAATGCCCAGTCCGGCGATGTTCACGGCCAGCCCGCTCAGCGTGGCGATGATGAGGGGATTGCGCACCAGTTCGCGCAGCAGACCGTGCTGGCCGTGGCGGGCCATGGGAAACACGGCACCCACGTTGAACAGCGGCACGCAGACCCCGATCAGCACCGCCACCAGCGGCATGCCCTGTGGCCCGGCCACCCGGTCCACCAGCGCCAGCACGATGAAAGAGTTGAAGCGGAACGCCACCTGGGCGCTGGCGGCGTGCAGCCGGGTGTCCAGTCCCCGGCCCACCCACGGCCAGCGGGGCAGCGAATAGGCCAGCAGGATGCCGGCCAGGCCCAGCGTCAGCCCGGCGGCCATCATGTGCGTGGCCGTCTGCCACTCCAGGGGCGTGCGCACGATGGAGTGGAACAGCAGCACCGGGAACATGAAAAAGTACACCAGACTCTCGATCGGCTCCCACACCTTGCGGTTCAGTGGGGTGTAGCGGCACAAGAGGTAGCCACACAGGATCAGCGAGAAGTCGGGAAACAGGAGTTGAGCAAAGTTCACGCCCGCCAGCTTAGCAAAGACGCCGGAACCATTCGATCGATTCCGTGACAAAATCAAAAAGCCAGCCTTAGCGCGAACCGATTAATTTGCACGTCTTCGCGATTTCAATATTCCAGATATGAAAACCAAGTTTCATCTTGCCAAAAGAACGTCGTCCCGTTATGCCTCCGGTTCTTCATCGACACCTCAAGGTGGGGGACAGGCCGTTGCCCTCATCGATGAGCGCTACCTGGGCTGGCTGGCCCAGCAGCAACCGGAAAAGCCCGCCAACGCCCTGCAACGCGGGGCCCTGACTGCGGTGTTCGGCGGCCTGGCCCGGCTGTGTGGCGCCGATGGCCCGCTCACCCGCGCCTGCCTGTTCACCGATCAGCCGCCCTCCGAACTGGTGGACGACGTGTTGCTGCGCATGGTGCCTTCCCATGCCCTGGACGGCGGCCTGGGCCTGGTGCGCTCCCTCGGTCTCGAACTCACGCAACTGGCTTCCCGTGGTGCTTGCGGCATGGTGCTGATCGCCAGCGACGACGAACGCCTCATTCCCTACATCGACGAAGCCCAGTGGCGCGGGCTCAAGGTCGTGCTCGTGACCGACGAAGCCTCCCAGGACTATGGCCGCCTCATGGGTGAAGACCCGAGCTGGGCCCGTCTGCTCATGCAGGCGGATCGCCGCGTATCGCTGAACGATGCGGCCTGGACCGCGCTGACCACACCCGGCGCGAGTTATTACATGGGGCGTATTTCCGACGTGGAGCGCGAGATCGACAACGGGTTCGACATGCCGCCGCCGGAAGGGCCGCCGAACGACGAATGGCGCGCACAGGTGGAGCGTGTCATCCAGGAATGGTGGCGCGACGAAACCCCGCACGCCCGACTCGACCTGTACGAGGAGATGCAGAACAGCCAGGGCGTCCCGCCCGAGACCGACCGCCATCTGCTGCTGCGTGTGCGGCGGGAGCTGGCGCGCACGCTGAGCTTCCCCGAAAAGAAAGCCATGCGCGAGATGATCCGCGCGACGGTGCTTGCCCAGCCCCCGGTGGTGGATGAAACCGTCGACTCCTGAGCCGAGCAGTGGCACCGGGCGGGAAGATGCCCTGGAGTTGGGGCAGGAACTCGCGGCCTGGCTGTCCACCCCGCCGGGTCGTTACATGCTGGCCTGGGAGCAGGCGCAGTTCGATGCCGCCGTGGTGGACCGCTTTGGCTTCAATGCCCTTCAGCTTGGCCTCCCGGAGATCGATGCCCTGCGTGCGAACCGCATGCCGCACCGCTGGCTGGCCGTTCCCGAGGTGGCCGGTCTGGCCTGGGAGCAACGCATGACCGATGCGGCGCTGCCGCGCCCGGTGTCGCTGGTCACGCACGCGGCGGCCCTGCCGTTTCCGGAAAAGAGCCTGGATCTGGTGGTGCTGCCCCACACGCTCGAGCTCAGTGCAGATCCGCATGCGGTGTTGCGAGAGGTCGAGCGGGTGCTCGTTCCTGAAGGGCGGGTGGTGATCTGTGGCCTCAATCCGGCGAGCCTGTGGGGTTTGCGCCAGTACCGCGCGCATGCGTTCGCCCGGCTTGGGCTGGGCAACACCTGGATGGCGCGGCGTTTTCTGCCGGAGGCGGGGGATTTCATCGGTCATTGGCGGCTGAAGGACTGGCTGCGCCTGCTGAGCTTTGATGTCGAGTCCTGCCGGCAGGGTTGCTACCGACCGGCCGTGCAGACCGAGAAGTGGCTGCACCGCTACCGCTGGATGGACCCGGTCGGTGCACGGTCGTGGCCCTTTCTGGGGGCGGTGTATTTCATGGTCGCCGTCAAACGGGTCCGTGGCATGCACCTGCTCGGCCCGGCCTGGAAGCCTCGACGTTCGGTGGCGGCGCCCGTGGGGGTGGCCCAGCGGCCATCGATGCGTCGGCCTTCACACCCCATGACCCATCGCGATCACACATGAATCACGTCATCATCTACACCGACGGCGCCTGCAAGGGCAACCCTGGACCAGGCGGCTGGGGGGTTCTGTTGCGTTCCGGTGCGGTGGAAAAGGAACTGTGGGGCGGTGAGGC
>JAUVXK010000038.1 GCA_030603635.1 Burkholderiales bacterium
GGCCACCCAGATCACGGCGGCGCACCAGATCAGCGCCAAGTCGCTGTCGGTCCGGGAAGCCGAAAGCCTGGTCAAGAAGCTCGGGGCCGAGTTCGCGCTCACTCCGCTCAAGCCCAAGAAGGAAAAGTCGCGCGACATCCGTCGGGTGGAAGAGGAACTGTCGGACCTGCTTACCGCAGCGGTGGAGGTGCGGGTGAAAAAGCGCGTCAAGCGCCATGGCCGGGTGGAGGAACAAGGCGAGCTGGCCATCCAGTTCGGCTCGCTCGACGAGCTCAACGGCCTGATCGAACGCCTGCGCGGCATGAACTGACCCCCCGTGAACGCGGGATGGCGGCGATGCGGGGATCGCCCTAGGATGGCGTTTCTGTCATTTCTGGAGTGTTGCCATGAATCGCCCCGCCCTTGTCTTGCTGTTGTCGGCCACCGCCTGGACCTCCTGGGCGAGCGCACAGGCCATCGATCGCGTCAAGCTCACCGATAATGACCTCAACTGCAAGCAGATCTACACCGAAATCGGACAGATGGAAGCCGTGATGCAAGCCCCCCAGGCCGCTCCAGCAGCGCCGCCAGCCGGCGCGGATGGCGCCGTGGCCGGGCAGGTGGCCGGCGCGGTGGCCCAGGTGGCCATCGCGAACGCCGCCGTTCGCTCCGGTTTCGGGGGGTTCGGGGTTGGCAACATGTTCGGCGGGGTGGCGCAGCAGGCCCAGCAACAACAAGCCCAGCAACAGGCGATGGCCCAGCAGCAGGCCCAGATGCACGCCATGCGCTCACAGCAGGCCGGCGCGCGCAAGGAGCACCTGACCGGACTCTTCCTCGCCAAGGGCTGCAAAGTCTCGGACGTGCAATGACCGCTCATTGCACCCGCGCCTGACCGATGCGCTGGCCCTGGCCGCTGCCGGCGGTGTTCGTCTGGCTGGGTGCTTGGGGCTGGTATGCGGGTCTGCTGGCTTTCGGGCTGGGCCAGGCCGGGGCCTTCGCGGTGGCGGCGAGCCTGAGCGTGCTGGCCAGCCTCTGGGGCGACAGCCGCTGGCGCCGCGGAATGATCGCTCTGGGGTTTCCGCTTTCCTGGGTGCTGCTGTACGGCGGCGCCGATGTCCCGGCCTGGGTGTGGCTGCTGCCCGCCGCGGTGTTTCTGCTGCTGTACCCACCCGTTTCCTGGCGCGACGCGCCGCTGTTTCCCACCCCGCCCGACGCGCTGGAGGGGCTGCGTGAGCGGGTGCCCTTGCCTCCGATGGCCCGCATCCTCGATGCAGGCGCAGGCGTGGGCGACGGTCTGCGGGCCCTGGAGCGGGCCTATCCGGATGCCCGTCTCGAAGGGGTCGAGCGCAGTTGGCCGCTGGCGCTGATGGCGCGCTGGCGCTGCCCAGGGGCCCGGGTGCTCCGGGGCGACATGTGGCGCACCGACTGGTCCGCCTACGACATGGTCTACCTGTTTCAGCGGCCGGAGACGATGCCGCGTGCCGTCGAAAAGGCTCAACAGGAGTTGCGGCCAGGGGCTTGGCTGGTCAGCCTGGAGTTCGAAGCGCCCGGTCTGAAACCTGTGGCCCAGCTGGAGTATGAGGCGGGCAAGTCCGTCTGGGTGTATGCACCCGCCGGTGCCAGCGCGTTCAGCGATAGAGGTTGAAGAACGCGATCATGCGCTCCGTCGCATCCTTGGTGATGGCGGCGTCGTAGCGGTAGGTCATGGTTTCCCCGCTCAGATTGCGGTAGACGTAGCCGTTGTTCTCGGCCTTGTCCCATGCGTGCGTCGTGCGTGGGTAGATGTGCCAATGAACGTCCTTGCCTGCAGCGCGCATCTCCTCAAGCAACGGGAAACAGGTGGCTGGTGGCGTCTCGATGTCGAGTTCTGCCATCAGCATCAGGATCGGGCGGTCGCTGTCCGCTGTCAGCATGGGGAGGGTTGCAGCACCACCGCGCGTACTGGAGTAGGGCCCGGCGATGTGGCAGGCAGCGTAGTTAGACACTGTCGCACGAAAGCGCCCCTGTGCCTTGAACTCCTGCGCGCCTTCCGGACTGGCCAGCAGGGCTGCTGCCAACCCCCCGTAGGAATAGCCGGTCTGGAAAATGCGGTCCTTGTCGATGAATGGCAGCGACTGCAGGTGCGCCAGCGCATCGTAGGCGTCTTTCGCAAACTCGCTGGGCAACGGCTCGCGCACACCGGCCCGGTAGCCGCGGGGGCCAAAGGTGTCGACCACCAGCACGGCAAAGCCTGCTTCAAGCAGTGATCGCGCATGTACCCGCAGGTGCTCCGACAGGCCCTTGGTACCACTGATGACCACTGCCGGGAAGGGCCCATCCCCAGCCGGCGCAAAGACTTTGTTGGCCAGTGCCTGAACGCTGGTGAACATGCCGATGCGGCCACGCTCCGGGCTGAACTTCAGTGGGTCGGCCGTGGCCAGCCAGCGCAGTTTTGCCGGGTCGAACACCTCCGTGATTCCGCAGTCCTGACGAAGAAGCGCACCCGCCGCAGGGCCGCTTGCGAAGGGTTGCTGTAGCTTGCGGGTCGCCATCAATGGGGTGATGACATCGATCACCACCTTACGCCGGTCATCTTCCGACAGTTGGCAGTAAATGCTTAAATCCGGGTACTTGGCACGGATGCTGTCGTAAATCAGCTGCACTTCGGCATCGTTGCTGGCTAGAACAGGACCGGCCAGCGTGAGCAGCACGGCTCCCAGGGACAGGGTCAAACGTTTGAACATCGGATGCGCCTTCAGCAGGAAAAGAAAAAGCCGGCAGGAGCCGGCCTACAGGTTTCCAGCAAGTCGGTCAGCCTCCCCGGCACTCGCGGCCCAGGCGTTGGCCTGCGGCGTTGCCGACTTCCTGGGGATTGCCCTGAACCTTCCCCTGCGATGCCAGACTCGCGATGGCCTGCCCCACCGCTGCCCTCATACCGTCTGGTCCTTTCTGACACAAAGACCGCATATCGGGGTTCGCGGCCTTGACCGCCTGCACCGTGGCATCGACATCGGTGGCACTCTGGGCATGGGCACCGGCAACCACCATCAGCGCGGCCGCAAAAACACTCGCTTGGATACGCATGGGAACCTCCCTACGGGTTGAAAATGCTGAAACAGACACCGCATTA
Source organism: Burkholderiales bacterium (assembly GCA_030603635.1). Lineage (GTDB taxonomy): Bacteria > Pseudomonadota > Gammaproteobacteria > Burkholderiales > Burkholderiaceae_C > Tepidicella. The sequence continues at coordinate 3,089 of JAUVXK010000038.1, forward strand.
AGCTTCAGGCAAATGCCGTCCGCAAGCAAAATCCCTTCATCCGACAGGGGCATGACGGCAACTGCTGAAAGCCTCAGTCCTGCATCGAGCGCCAGTGGGCGATCATGGCCTCAGCCGGCTCGGGCCGGCCGTACAGATAGCCTTGCAACAGCACCTGAGGGTGGTGCTGGAACACCGCCGCCTGCTCGGGCGTTTCCACGCCTTCGGCCACCACCCGCAGGCGCAGGTGCCGTGCCACCGACAGGATGGCCTCCACCAGCGTCGCATCGCTGGCGTCGTGCGGGGCATCCTGCACGAAGCTCCGATCGATCTTGAGTTCGTGGATCGGCAGCGTCTTCAGGTACGACAGCGACGAATAGCCGGTGCCGAAATCGTCGATCGAGAACCGCACGCCGTGCCGGTTCAGTGCCTTCATGCGCTCGATCACGTCGTCAATGTCTTCCACCACCACGCTTTCGGTGATCTCCAGCATCAGATCCTCCGGCGCCGCGCCGGTGGACTCCAGCAGCGCGAGCAGCTCGTCGGCAAACTGGGTCTGGTGGAACTGGTGAGGGCTGATGTTGACGGCGATCGGCAGGCGCAGGCCTTCGCGGCGCAGGGCCGCCAGGTGCTGGCAGACTTCACGCAGCACCCACAGCCCTATCTGGTCGATGAGCCCGCTTTCCTCCGCCACGCCAATGAACACGCCCGGTGGCACCAGGCCGTTGTCCGGGTGCTCCCAACGCACCAGGGCCTCGGCGCTGACGATCCGGCCGGTCGCATCGGCCTGAGGTTGCAGGTACAGCCGCAGCTCGCCGGCCGCGATGCCGCGTCGCAGGTCCTGTTCGATCGCAAAGCGCTGGCCCACCGCCTGGCCCATCGTGGCGTCGAAGAAGGCCGTCTGGTGGCCGCCGCCGTGCTTGGCCCGATGCAGGGCGGTGTCGGCGCGGCGCAGGACCTCGCTCGGGGTGTCGCTGTAGTGGTGGGGCAGCACCGTCACGCCGATGCTCAGGGTCACGTTGATCTGCCGCTTGTCGGGCAGGATGAACGGCTGCTGCATGCTCTCGTGCACCGTCTCGGCCAGGCGCATCGCTTCCTGGGAGACCTTGTCCTCCTCGCTGTCGTTGGCGTGCATGAGCAAGGCGAATTCGTCGGCGCCCAGGTGGGCCAGCACCAGGCCGGAACGCATGAGAGAGGACAGGCGCTCGGCCAGCCGCTGCAGCAGGCGATCGCCGGCGGCGTGGCCCAGCGCGTCGTTCAGCGTCTTGAAACGGTCGATGTTGAGCAGCAGCAAGGCACTGAGGCGGTGGCCGCGGCGGTCGGCGGAAAGCGTCTCGGCCAGTTCGCGCAACACGTGGCGCCTGTTGGGCAGGCCAGTGAGGAGATCGAACCAGGAGAGCTGGTGCGCCATGTCCTCGGCGTGGCGCTGAGCGGTGATGTCGAGCTGGACCGACAGGTAATGCGTCACCGCCCCTGAGGGGTTGCGCACCGGGGCGATGGTCACGGCCTGGGTGTAATCCCGGCCGTTCTTGTGGCGGTTGACGATTTCTCCGTGCCAGGTTTCACCGGCCTGCAGCGACCGCCACATGGCCGCATACACCTCGGGTGGCGTCTTGCCGGACTGCAGCAGGCGGGGGTTCTGCCCGATCACTTCCTCCCGCGCGTAGCCGCTCATGTGCTCGAAGGCCGCGTTCACATACTCGATGTGCCCGTCCACGTCGGTGAGGATGACCCCTGCGGGGCTTTGCTCGGTCGCCTGGGAAAGTTGAAGAATCTTGGCTTCGGCCTGCCGGCGGGCGGTGATGTCGCGCGTCACGCCCTGCAGCTGTATGGGGCGACCGGTTGCGTCGGTGACGAAGGTCGTGACCACCTCGATCGGAATGCGATGGCCGTCGCGGTGCACCTGTTCGAGCTGGTCGATCTGCGAGCGCGCCTCGTCATCGCCCTGGCTGAAGGCTTCCAGCCGCCTGGGCAGAGTGATCTGGACATGGGCCAGGGACTCCGGTGTCAGGATGTCGGCCAGGTCCTTGCTGCGCATTTCCTCGGGGGAGTAGCCGAGCTGCTGCTCGACCGAGGGGCTGACGTACACGAAGCGCAGGGTGTCAAGGTCCAGCAGCCAGACCACGTCGCTGCCGTTTTCCGCCAGCAGCCGGTACCGCGCCTCGCTTGAGGACAGCCGCTGCCGGATGGCCTGAAGATCCCCGATGAAACGGGCGGACTGGCGCAGCTGCTGACGTTGCACGTACAGGTACACCCCGACACCGAGGGCGAACAGGGCCAGTATCCCGGTCAGGGCGATGTTGAGGCCGCCTTGCACGGCGTCGAACATGAGTTCGCTGCGGTCCTGCTTGACCAGCAGCCACCAGCCGGTGTCGCCGACCGGCAGGACCACGGCGTAGACCGGGAAGCCGGCATAGTCGATACCTTCCACCAGCGTTCCGGGGGCGGCCTCGCCACGCATCACCAGAGCGGTGGGCAGCTTCGGTTCGGTCAGTGGCAGGGAAAAGCGCAAGGCCGCGCCCGGCACGCGTTTCTTTTCGCTCAGGAACAGGATCCGGTCGCCTTCCTGCCTGAACAGCACCGCTTCGCCCGTTTCCTGGGGCAGGGGCCAGGTGGCGAGCGCCGGGTGGAAGGTGGCGGGCGGGTCGTAATGCAGCACGGCAACCACGGGGCGCTCGTAGCCCAGGGCCACCGGAGCCAGGAAATAGAGACAGGGCCGGCCCTGGTGATCCAGATGCGGGCCGAATCGCTGCACGGTCCCGGCGGCCAGGGTGGCGCGCACCGCGTCGAGCAGAGCTGGGTCGCTGGACAGCTCGGGGTGTTCAGGGTCGTTGATGCCTCGGCCTTCGGCGTCGATCAGCTCCACCCGGTTGAACTGGCCGGCCAGGGCGATCCGGCGCAGCCGCTCCTGCAGGGCCAGGCGGGTCTGTGGGGCGCCTTCTCGGGCCCACAGCAGCCATTGCTGGGCCAGGTCCACGCTGTTTTGAGTGGCCAGGGCGTTGTTCCAGCGCTCCTGATGCCACTCGGCGATCTGTTCGGCCTTGGCGATGCCGATGGCACGCAGCTGGTTGCCGGCATCCAGCCGTCTTTCCTCGTAGCGCTCGGTGATGTTGAGCCAGGTGAGGGCCACGATGGTGCCGCCGAGCGCCAGGATGGCCAGCCAGGGCACCAGCCGTTGCCCTGGCGTGTCGGGGGCTTCGCCATTGTCCGTGCCCCCCAGCCGCGACGAAAGGGGCTGCAACAGCGCAAAGTACAGCAGCATCGAGGTGACGGCCACGAACAGCCAGCCCTTGACGGTGTGCACCATCAGGCGCTGCTGCAGGTCGTCGGCCAGCAGCCAGTCCACCGCCTTGTCGGACAGCAGAATCCACAGTGCCGAGAAGCAGGCGTAGAGCAGCACCACCGTCAAGGCGTACCGACCCCGGTTGCTCACAAAAGGCGGGATCCGGCGGCTGGATGGACGCATGAGGGCGGGGCGAGGGATGGCGACCCGTCAGGCGGTGAAGATCTTGCCGGGGTTGAGGATGTGGTGCGGGTCCAGTGCCTGCTTGAGGGTACGCATCATGTCGATCGCGCCCTCGCCGGCCTCGTCGCGCAGGAAGCCCATCTTGTGCAGGCCCACGCCGTGCTCGCCGGTGCAGGTGCCCTCAAGCGCCAGGGCGCGGTGGACGAGGCGGTCGTTCAGTGATTCGGCGGTTTCTCGCTCCTGCGCGTTGTCGGGGTCGATGAGGTAGCCGAAGTGGAAGTTGCCGTCGCCCACGTGGCCGACGAGGAAGTAGGGCAGGCCGGAGGCATCGGCCTCGGCCACGGAGTCGAGCAGGCAGTCGGCGAGTCGGCTGATGGGCACACAGGTGTCGGTGGAAATGGCGCGGCAGCCTGGCTTGCTCTGGATGGCGGCGAAGTAGGCGTTGTGCCGGGCCGTCCACAGGCGGGTGCGCTCCTCGGGGGTGGTGGCCCATTCGAAGGCCTGTCCGCAGTGCTCGCTGGCGATCTCCTGCACCAGTTCAGCCTGCTCCTGCACGCCGGTCGGGGAGCCGTGGAACTCCATCAGCAGCATGGGCTCCTCGCGCAGACCCAGCTTGGCATGGGCGTTCACCATTTTCACGGTGCCGCCATCGAGCAGTTCGCAGCGTGCGATGGGAATGCCCATCTGGATGATGGCAATGGTGGTGCGCACGGCCGCCTCAATGCTCGGGAAGGAGCAGATGGCGGCGGAGATCGCCTCCGGCAGCGGATACAGCCGCACGGTGATTTCGGTCATGATGCCCAGCGTGCCTTCGCTGCCCACCAGCAGGCGAGTAAGGTCGTAACCGGCGCTGGACTTCTTGGCCCGGCTGCCGGTGCGGATGACCTCGCCCTGGGCTGTGACCACTTCCAGCGCCAGCACGTTCTCGCGCATGGTGCCGTAGCGCACGGCGTTGGTGCCGCTGGCACGGGTGGCGGCCATGCCGCCGATGGAGGCATCGGCGCCGGGGTCGATCGGGAAGAACAGGCCCTGATCCTTGACCGCATCATTGAGCTGCTTGCGTGTCACGCCGGGTTGCACCGTCACGGTCAGGTCTTCGGCATGGACGCTGAGCACGCGGTTCATCCGGCTCACGTCCAGGCTGATGCCGCCCTGCACCGCCAGCAGGTGCCCTTCCAGCGACGAGCCCACGCCAAACGGGATCACGGGCACCCGGTATTCGGCGCAGAGCCGGACGGCATCGGCCACGTCCTGCGTGGACTCGGCGAACACCACGGCGGCCGGTGGGGGCACGGTGGTGAAGGCGGATTCGTCACGCCCGTGTTGTTCGCGCACCACCTGCGCGGTCGAGCACTGCGCGCCAAAGCGGGTTTTCAGGGCGTCGAGGAAGGCGGCGGGAACCTCACGCAGCCGCACGTCGGGCAACAGATGGGTGGGCAGGGGAGCGTTCATGGCATGTCTCCGGTCGGGGCGTGGCGGGCCCGTGGGTGGCCGCCGTGTTGTCGGGTCAGGATAATCGAAGGATTATCACCTTACAACCCTTCGTGGAGCAGACATGGGCAACCGTTTGACACAGATCGCCACCCGCACCGGCGACGCGGGCACCACCGGCCTGGGCAACAACCAGCGCGTGAGCAAAAACAGCCTGCGCGTGCACGCCATGGGCGACGTGGACGAACTCAACTCCCACATCGGTCTGCTGCTGTGCGAGGACATGCCGCCCGACGTGCGCGAGCTGCTGGTGGAGATCCAGCACCAGCTGTTCAACTTGGGCGGCGAACTCAGTGTGCCCGGCTTCGAGCTGCTCAAGCCCGACGCGGTGATCGCCCTCGACGAGGCGCTGGAACGGTACAACGAACAACTGCCGCGCCTGCAGGAATTCATTCTGCCGGCCGGCACGCGGGCGGCGGCGCAGGCCCATGTCTGCCGCACCGTGGCTCGGCGGGCCGAGCGGCAGGTCGTGGCCCTGGGCCAGGAAGAGGCCCTCAACGACGCGCCGCGCCAGTACCTCAACCGCCTGAGCGACCTGATGTTCGTGCTCGCCCGGGTGCTCAACCGCATGCACGGGGGCGATGACGTGTACTGGAAGAGCGAGCGCATGCAACGCGGCGAAGCCTGACCCCGGTGGAGGCCGGTCCATGTACAACCCCGCCCACTTCACCCTCACCGATCCGTCCGACCTGAGGCGCATCCTCGAGGCGCACCCGCTGGGCATGCTGGTGACGCACGGCCCTGAAGGCCTGGACGCCAACCACATCCCCTTTGCCTTTGACCCGCAGCGGGGCGGGCACGGCACGCTCACCGGACACGTGGCCCGAGCCAACCCGCTGTGGCGGCAGTGTCCAGAGGGCGCCGACGTGCTGGTCGTGTTTCGCGGGGTGGAGGGCTACATCTCGCCGAGCTGGTACCCGAGCAAGCACGACACCCATCGCCAGGTGCCGACCTGGAACTACGAGGTGGTCCATGCCCACGGGCGGCTCACGGTGCGCGACGACGAAAAATTCGTGCGTGGCGTGGTGGCGCGCCTGACCCGCACCCACGAAGCCGCGGAGCCGACACCGTGGAAGATGGGAGACGCCCCGCCCGACTACCTGGACGCGATGCTCCGGGCCATCGTGGGCATCGAGATCGAGATCACCCGGCTGGAAGGCAAGGCCAAGCTGAGCCAGAACAAGGAACTGCGCGACCGTCAGGGTGCGGTGGAGGCGTTGCGGGCCCGTGGACAGAAGGAACTCTCCGCTGCCATGCGGCCAGGCCTCCCTCCAGTGGTGTAGGAATTTGCCTGACAGATTGGTGTCCGGCGCCTGACGCGTCGAACAGCCGTTTTCCGATTCAAGGTTTGTAGGGCGGATTTCACAATCCTTTTCAACGAATCGACGCTTTTCCTGCCGTGCTAACCCTTCAGCTGCGGCGGCGTCGGACCCGAAACAGGAGTGAGAAATGAACCCAGCCGCCGATGCCCTGATGGACCAGATCCGCGAGGCCAACCTGACCTATCTCATGCTGGCCCAGCAACTGATCCGCGCCGACAAGGAGGAGGCTGTGTATCGCCTGGGCATCAGCGAGGAATCGGCCGAGCTGATTGCCACGCTCTCGCCGGCCCAGGTGTTCAAACTCTCGACCACCAACACGCTGCTGTGCCGCTTCCGTGCCGACGATGAAATGGTCTGGGGTCTGCTGACCAGCAGCCACGCGCCGAACCGCGTGGGCAACGACACCACCCAGCGCCTGCACGCCAACATCCTGATGGCGGGCCGACTCGCCGAAGTCAGCGTCTGAGCCCGGCAACCCCCGGGTTTCCGAGAACCGTTATTCCCCGATCCGCAGGAGCATCCCCATGGCCGCCGTCAAGAGCATTGTCAACGAAAGCAAGGATATCGAACGCGCTGTCGCGCTGATCAGACTGGGTGCCCGCCTGCAGGTGCTGGAGAGCGAGACCAGCCTGTCCTATGAAAAGCTGCTGCGGCTGTACAAGGAAGTGGCGGGCAAGTCGCCGAGCAAGGGGCAGTTGCCGTTTTCCACCGACTGGTTCCTGAGTTGGCAGCCGAACATCCATTCCTCGCTGTACGCCAACATCGCCGAATACCTCAACAAGACCGTGGCGCTGGATTCGATCGACGTGGTGATGAAGGCCTACAAGCTCTACGAAGAGCAGATGAGCACCTGCGGCATCGAGCCGTTGCTGAGCTTCACCCGCGCCTGGCGCCTGAGCAAGTTCATGGACGCAGGCATGCTGGTCCGCACCAAGTGCACCTGCTGTGGCGGCCACTTCGTGACCGACCAGTATGAGAACGCCCGCCACTATGTGTGCGGCCTGTGCAAGCCCCCCGCCCGTGCCGGCAAAGGCAAGGCCGACGGTGGCCTGCGTCTGGAGTGAGCGCTCGTCCACGCCCGACGAAAGACACGTCATCAGTTGAATCGCCTCTTGTCCGCTAACATGGCGGCCCATGCCATTGCCTGCCTTGGAGTCCGCCACCCGTCAACGCCTCGACGCCTTCCGCCAGCTCGGGCGGATGCAGGCGGGTTCGCTCATCATTTCGTTGTTCGGGGATGCGGTGCTGCCAAGGGGGGGGCGCATCTGGCTGGGCAGCCTGATCGGGCTGCTGGAACCGCTAGGCCTGAATGAGCGGCTGGTGCGGACATCGGTATTCCGGCTGGTGAAGGACGAATGGCTGGCGACCGAGGCCGTGGGCCGGCGCAGCGATTACTGTCTCACGGCGGCCGGCCGTCGCCGCTTCGAAGAAGCGGCCCGCCAGATCTATGCCGCCCAGGCCCCGGTCTGGGACCGGCGCTGGCGGCTGGTCCTGGTGGTTGGCGAGCTTGACGCGCGAGCGCGCGAGCGGTTGCGCCGGGCGCTGTTCTGGCAGGGGTTTGGCGACCTTAGGGCCGGCTGTTTCATACACCCCAGTGCCGACCTGCGCCAGGTTTTCGACGCCCTGACCACCGACGGCATGGGCGCGTGGCTGCCTTCGCTCATGCCCTTGCTGGCGGCCAATCCGCACCTCGGTGCTTCGGCCCATGACAGCGACATGGTGCGCCGGGCCTGGAACCTGGACGACCTGGCCGCCGGCTACCAGGGGTTCGTGCAGTGCTACCGTCCTCTGCTCGAGGAATGGGCGGTGCCCGGACGCCGGCCACGCGACACCGCCATGGCATGGCAGTTGCGGTTGCTGCTGATTCACGACTACCGTCGCCTGCTGTTGCGGGACCCTGAGCTCCCTGAGGTTCTGCTGCCTGCCGACTGGCCGGGGCACCAGGCGCGGGCCCTGTGCCGCGACCTGTACCAGTGCCTGCTGGACCCCTCGGAACGTTTTCTGGATGGTGCCCTGCGCCTGGCGAATGGGGAAGTTCCCACCGCCACTCCGCTGCTGCAGGAACGCTTCCAGCCGTTGGACCCGCTCGCGGTCCCGGTCTGATCCTTCCCTGACGCGCCCTGCGCCATCGATCGATATGGGGGAAAACCCCATATTTACGCCGACACGCATCCGTTTGATACTATTGGACTTGAAAAATCCAATAATTTGTATCGCATTGAGTGGATGGTCTGGTGTCCTCCAGCCGTTTCCCTCAGCGATGCGTTTGTCTGTGCACCATGACCCATCCACTGTTTGAGAAGCATCGCGCCACGCTCGAAGGCGCCCTCCAGGCCATCGCCACCCGCGGCTACTGGTCGCCCTACAGCGAAATGCCCAGCCCCAAGGTCTATGGCGAAACCGCCGCGGCCGACGGCAAGGCCGCGTTCGAGGCCCACCTCGGGAAGCACTTTGAACTGAACCAGCCTGGCCAGAGTGGCTGGGGCGGGCGCGAGGCCTCGCCCTACGGCGTGGCGCTGGACGTGCGCTACCCCGTCTGCGATCCGGGCGCGCTGGTCGCCGCCGGGCAGGCCGCGATGAAGGGCTGGCAGGCCGTGGGCGCTGCCGGCCGCACCGGCATCTGCCTGGACATCCTGGACCGGCTGTACAGGCAGAGCTTCGAGATGGGTCATGCGGTCATGATGACCACGGGCCAGGGCTGGATGATGGCCTTCCAGGCCGGTGCCGCCCACGCGCTCGACCGGGGGCTTGAGGCCGTCGCCTACGCCTGGCGCGAACAGGGCTTCGTGCCGGCCGAAACCACGTGGGAAAAGCCCCAGGGCAAGAACCCCGCGCTGGTCATGAAGAAGCACTATGAGATCGTGGGCCGCGGCGTCGGCCTGGTGATCGGCTGCGGCACCTTCCCGACCTGGAACACCTACCCCGGCCTGTTCGCGGCGCTGGCCACGGGCAACGCGGTCATCGTCAAGCCGCACAGCAACGCCATCCTGCCAGCGGCCATCACGGTGCGCACCATCCGCGCGGTGCTGGCGGAAAACGGCATCGACCCCAACCTGGTCACGCTGTGCGTGGCTGAACAGCGCAGCGCCACCCAGGCCCTGGCCATGCATCCGGGTGTCAAGTCGGTGGACTTCACCGGAAGCAACGTGTTCGGTCAATGGCTGCTGGAGCACTGCAAGCAGGCGCAGGTGTACGCCGAGCTGGCGGGTGTGAACAACATCGTCATCGAATCCACGAACGCCTACAAGGCCATGCTGGGCAATCTGGCGTTCACGCTGTCGCTGTACTCGGGGCAGATGTGCACCACGTCGCAGGCGCTGATCGTGCCGGCCAGTGGCATCGACACCGACGAAGGCCACAAGTCTTTCGACGAGGTGTGTGCCGATCTGGCCGCCGCCGTGCAGAAATTCCTGGGCAAGCCCGAAGTGGCCTGCGCCGTGCTGGGTGCCATCCAGAGCAGCGCCACCGCCGAGCGCGTGGACATGGCCAACAGCGGTGCCCTGGGGCGCGTGGTGCTGGCCTCGCAGACGCTGGCCAATCCCGAATTCCCCGGCGCCGACGTGCGCACCCCGGTGCTGCTGGCGGTGGACGCCGCCGACGAAGCCGCCTACATGGAAGAGCGTTTCGGCCCCATCAGCTTCCTCGTCAAGGCGGCGGATGCGCAGGCGGCCATCGCCCTGTCGGAGCGCATCGTCAGCACGCACGGCGCCCTCACCGTGGGTCTGTATTCCACCAAGCCCGACGTGATCGACGCCATGACCGAAGCCAGCTGGCGCGGCAAGGTGGCGCTGTCCATCAACCTCACCGGCGGCGTGTTCGTGAACCAGTCGGCCGCGTTCTCGGACTTCCACGGCACGGGTGGCAACCCGGCTGCCAACGCCTCGTACTGCGACTCGGCCTTCGTAGCCAACCGCTTCCGCGTCGTCCAGCGGCGCTACCACATCTGAAGGCGGCCCGATGAGCACCCCCGTTCCTACCGATCCGCAGGCCCTGGCCGAAGCCGTGGCGCAGGCCATGTGGTCCCGTGACCACGCCACCCAGGCCCTGGGCATGCGCATCGAGGCCATCGGCCCCGGCACCGCCACCCTGAGCATGACGGTCCGTACCGACATGGTCAACGGCCACCACATTTGCCATGGCGGCTTCATGTTCACCCTGGCCGACAGCGCCTTTGCCTACGCCTGCAACAGCTACAACCTGAACACCGTGGCGTCGGCCTGCCACATCGACTTCCTGGCCCCCGCCCGTGAGGGCGACGTGTTGGAGGCCGAAGCCGTGGAGCGCTCGGCCAGCGGCCGCACCGGGGTGTACGACATCACCGTGCGGGTGCGCGGCGGCAAGACCGTTGCGCTGTTCCGTGGCAAGAGCTACCGTATCCAGGGCGAGGTGATCGCGGGGCTGGCCGCCGAGTCCGAACGCCCCGCCTGAGCCGCACCACCGCATTCACACCATTCCCCGCAAGGAGCCCCGCATGCCCGTCAAACGCCCCGGCCCAGGTGACCTGGAGCCCATCGAAACCGCCAGCCGCGACGAAATCTCGGCGCTGCAGCTGCAGCGCCTGAAGTGGACGCTGAAGCACGCCTACGACAACGTGCCGCACTACAAGCAGAAGTTCGATGCGGCCGGCGTCCACCCGGACGACCTGAAAACCCTGGCCGATCTGGCGAAATTTCCCTTCACCACCAAGGCCGACCTGCGCGACAACTACCCCTTCGGGCTGTTCGCCATGCCGCGCGAACAGGTTGCTCGCATCCACGCCTCCTCCGGGACCACCGGCAAGCCGACCGTGGTGGGTTACACCAAGGGCGATATCGATCGCTGGGCCGATCTTGTGGCGCGCTCGATCCGCGCTTCCGGCGGCCGCCCGGGCGACATCGTGCACGTGGCCTACGGCTATGGCCTGTTCACGGGTGGCCTCGGTGCCCACTACGGCGCCGAGCGGGCCGGTTGCACCGTCGTTCCCATGTCGGGCGGGCAGACCGAAAAGCAGGTCCAGCTCATCATGGACTTCAAGCCCGACATCATCATGGTCACGCCTTCGTACTCGCTGGTGATTGCCGAGGAGTTCGAGCGGCAGGGCATCACCCCTGAGCAGATCTCGCTGAAAGTGGGCATTTTCGGGGCCGAGCCCTGGGGCGAGGGCATGCGCGCCGAGATCGAGCGCAAGCTCGGCATCGACGCGGTGGACATCTACGGCCTGTCGGAAGTCATGGGCCCTGGCGTGGCCAACGAATGCATCGAATCCAAGGACGGCCCGGTGATCTGGGAAGACCACTTCTATCCCGAGATCATCGACCCCGAGACGGGCGAGGTGCTGCCCGACGGCGCCGACGGCGAACTGGTGTTCACCTCGCTCACCAAGGAAGCGATGCCCATCATCCGCTACCGCACGCGCGACCTGACGCGCTTGCTGCCGCCCACCTCCCGCGCGTTCCGCCGCTTCGGCAAGATCACCGGCCGCAGCGACGACATGCTCATCATCCGCGGCGTCAACGTCTTCCCGACGCAGGTGGAAGAGCAGGTCCTGCGCGACCAGCGGCTGGCCGGCATCTATCAGATCAATCTGACCCGCGACGGTCACCTCGACAACGTGGAGGTGCAGTGCGAACTGCGGCGCGACCTCATGGGACAGATCGGTGCGGCCGAGCGCCAGCAGATCGCCAAGGAACTGCAGCACCGCATCAAGACCATCATCGGCATCTCCACCCGGGTCACGGTGATGGACGCCGACAGCATTCCGCGCACCCAGACCGGCAAGGCCCGGCGCGTCGTGGACAACCGCCCCAAGCAAGTCTGAGTTTCAACCCCCAGGAGAGTCGCCATGTATACGCAATCCTTCAGCGTGCCGGATGACACCGGCAAGCAGGTCCAGCCGATGGTGGCCAGCGAGCCGCCGGAGATGCTGGCCCGGTTCGAGGCCCGCATCGAAGCCGACGGCCGCATTGAGCCGCAGGACTGGATGCCCGAGGCCTACCGCAAGACGCTGGTGCGCCAGATCAGCCAGCACGCGCACAGCGAGATCGTGGGCATGCTGCCAGAAGGCAACTGGATTTCCCGTGCCCCCAGCCTCAAGCGCAAGGCCATCCTGATTGCCAAGGTGCAGGACGAGGGCGGCCACGGCCAGTACCTCTACAGCGCCGCCGAAACCCTGGGAACCAGTCGCGCCGACATGCTCGACGCCCTGCACAGCGGCAAGGCCAAGTACAGCTCCATCTTCAACTACCCCACGCTCAACTGGGCCGACGTGGGCGTGATCGGCTGGCTGGTCGATGGCGCCGCCATCATGAACCAGATCCCGCTGTGCCGCTGCAGCTACGGCCCCTACGCCCGCGCCATGATCCGCATCTGCAAGGAAGAGAGCTTCCACCAGCGCCAGGGCTACGAGGCCCTGCTGGTGATGATGAAGGGCACCCAGGCCCAGCGCGACATGGTGCAGGACTCCGTCAACCGCTGGTGGTGGAAGTGCCTGGCCATGTTCGGCCCGCCCGACAGCGACAGCCCGCATTCGGCCCAGGGCATGCGCTGGGGTATCAAGCGCATCAGCAATGACGACCTGCGCCAGAAGTTCATCGATGCCACCGTGCCCCAGGCCCAGGTGCTGGGCGTGACCCTGCCCGACCCGGACCTGAAGTGGAACGAGGCGCGGGGCCACTACGACTATGGCCAGATCGACTGGGACGAGTTCTGGGCCACCGTCAACGGCAACGGCCCGATGAACAGGCAGCGTCTGGCCACCCGGGTGAAAGCCCACAACGACGGCCAGTGGGTGCGCGACGCCGCCCTGGCCCATGCCCGCAAACAGCAACAACGTGCCCTGAAGGAGGCCGCATGAACACCGTCACCCCCGCCACCTCCCCCGCCCTGAAAGATTGGCCCCTGTGGGAAGTGTTTGTCCGCAGCAAGCAAGGCCTGGAGCACAAGCACTGTGGCAGCCTGCACGCCAGCGACGCGCAGCACGCCCTGCAGATGGCGCGCGACGTCTACACCCGCCGCCAGGAAGGCGTGAGCATCTGGGTGGTGCCTTCCAAGGCCATCACCGCCAGTGCGCCGGACGAAAAGGGCGAATTCTTCGAGCCGGCGGCCGACAAGATCTACCGCCACCCGACTTTCTACGAAATCCCTGAAGAAGTGGGGCACATGTGATGAACGCCACCGCCACCACCGACGTCACCATCGACTACCTGCTGCACCTGGCCGACAACGCCGTGGTGCTCGGCCAGCGCAACGCCGAATGGTGCGGTCACGGCCCCGTGATCGAGGAAGACCTGGCCATGGCCAACATCAGCCTGGACCTGATCGGTCAGGCCCGCCTGCTCTACCAGCAGGTGGCCCGCCGCCAGGGCGGCGACGTGACCGAAGACACCCTGGCCTATTTCCGCGACGACACGGCCTTCCGCAACTACACCCTGCTGGAGCTGCCGCACCACGGTGCACTCGTGGGCTACGCCAAGACCGATCTGGACTACGCCACCACCATCGTGCGCAACTTCCTCTACAGCGCGCTGATGGTGCTGGTGTGGGAGGCGCTGCAGCGCTCCAGCGATACCGACCTGGCCGCCATCGCCGCCAAGTCGCTCAAGGAAACGCGCTACCACCTGCGCCATTCGCGCGACTGGCTGGTGCGCATGGGCGACGGTACCGATGAATCGCACGCCCGTGCCCAGGCCGCGCTCGACCACCTCATGCCCTACACCCAGGAGTTCTGGGCCGACAGCCCGGTGGAAGCCGCCGCGGCCAGCGCCGGCCTGGGGGTGGATGTGAAGGGCCTGCGTGCGCAGTGGGACGCGATCGTGGACGATGCCCTGGCCGAGGCCACGCTCAAGCGCTCTTCGGCAACCGGCTATGTGACCCAGGGCAAGAACGGCCTGCATTCCGAGCATCTGGGCTTCCTGCTGGCCGAGATGCAGAGCCTGGCCCGTGCCCATCCGGGCGCCCAGTGGTGAGCACCTGAGCCATGAGCCAGACCGTCGAGCGCGTGTGGGCCGAACTGGACCGCCTGAGCGATCCGGAGATCCCCGTCATCACCCTGCGGGAGATGGGCATCCTGCGTGACGTGCGCGAAATCCCCGAGGGCGTGGAGGTGGTGATCACGCCCACCTACAGCGGCTGCCCGGCCATGGGGCAGATCGAGGACGACGTGCGGGCCACGCTGCAGCGTCTGGGTGTGGGCGCGCGTGTGGTGACGCAGCTCTCCCCCGCCTGGACGACCGACTGGATGACCGACGCCGCCAAGGACAAGCTGCGCGCTTATGGGATCGCCCCGCCGCAGGGCCGCTGCGCCAGCGACGCCGCGGGCCACCAGTCGTCCGCCAACGTGCTGCGCTTCGTGCGCGATGCGGCCCAGCCGGTGCCGGACGTGCCCTGCCCCCATTGCGGTTCCACGCACACGGTCGAAACCTCGCATTTCGGCTCCACCGCCTGCAAGGCGCTCTACAAATGCCTGGACTGCCAGGAACCCTTCGACTACTTCAAACCGTACTGACATGACCGCTCCCCGTTTTCACGAACTCACTGTCAAGCGGGTCAACCCCGAAGCCGCGGGCTCGGTGGCCATCACCTTCGACGTGCCCCCCACCCAGAGAGACGCCTTCGCGTTCGAGCCCGGCCAGTTCCTGACGCTGCGCGCCCAGGTCAACGGCCAGGAGGTGCGCCGAAACTACTCCATCAGCTGCCCGCGCAGCCGCTACCAGCGCAGCGGCGAACTGGAGATCGGCATCCGCCCGGTCGAGGGCGGGGTGTTCTCCAACTGGGCGGCCAGTGCCATCCAGGTCGGCGACACCCTCAGCGTCATGCCACCGGACGGCCGCTTCACCGTCAAGAAGGCGCGAGCCATTCACCGTGTGGGCTTTGCCGCCGGTTCCGGCATCACGCCCATCCTGTCGATCGCGGCCACCACGCTGGAAGAGCAGCCCGAATCCAAGTTCACTCTGGTCTACGGCAACCGCCGCATGGGCAGCGTGATGTTCAACGAGGCGCTGCAGGACCTCAAGGACCGCTACCCGGACCGCTTCACCATGATCCACATCCTCTCGCGCCAGGCGCAGGAAGTGGATCTGCTGCAGGGCCGCATCGACAAGCAGAAGGTGCTCGACATCGTGGCCGCGCTGCTGCCGGCCAAGAGCATGGACGAGGTCTTCATCTGCGGTCCCGAGGCCATGATCGAAGCCACCGAGCAGGGACTGCAGGAAGCCGGCGTGCCGGCCAGCCGCATCTACACCGAACGCTTCACCACCGGCGCGGCCATGGCCGCCAAGGTGCAGGCCGACATGGACGCCAAGCCGAACAAGGTGGATGCGGCCAAGGGCATCAAGCTGACTGTGGTGCTGGACGGCAAGCAGCACGAGATGGCGCTGGGCAGCGACGAACACGTGCTCGACGCGGCCCTCAACGCCGGGCTGGACCTGCCCTATTCGTGCAAGTCTGGCGTGTGCTGCACCTGCCGCGGCAAGGTGCTGGAGGGCAAGGTCGAGATGGACAAGAACTTCACCCTGGAAGCCGGCGAAATGGCGCAGGGCTTCGTGCTCACCTGCCAGGCCAAGGCCCTGACCGACCGGCTGGTGGTGAGTTTCGACGACCGCTGAGCGGTTCGGGGGAAGGCCGGGGCGGGCGGCAGCGCCCGCTACACTCGGGAGCATGCAACCCGACACCATCGAGCAAGCCCGGCAGGCTTTCCTGGCCGGGGTGTCCCGCTTCGAACAAGGCGATGCGCAGGGCGCTGAAGCGGCCTTTGTCGAGGCCTTGCGGTTTGCACCGGGGCGTCCCTCGGTGTTGCTGAACCTGGGCGTCACCCGGGTGCATCTGCAACGGTATGCCGAGTCGCTGGCCCCCCTGCGCGAGGCGCTAGCCGCCGACGCACAGGCCGCCGATGGCTGGGCCGCCCTGGGAGTGGCCTGCAGCGCACTCGGGCAATGGGCCGAAGCCCTTCCGGCGCTGGAGCGCGCCTTGGCCCTGGGGGTGGCTCACGACGACTTGCGCCTGCGCCATTCCCGTGCCCTCGCCCGCCTGGGCCGGGTGGCCGAGGCCACCGGGGCATACCGCGATCTTCTGGCCACGGTCCCCACCCTGGCCGATGCCTGGGTCGAACTGGGCGAACTGCACCGCGAATCGGGGGCATACGTCCAGGCGGCCGAATGCTACCGCCAGGGGCTGGCGCATGGTGCCGACCCGACGCTCACGACCTACCTGCTGGCCGCCGTCACGCGCGAGGGTCAGGTTCCCCGCCCGCCCCGCGCCTACGTGCAGACCCTCTTCGACCAGTACGCCGACGATTTCGAGTCCCATCTGGTCGACACCCTGGGCTACCAGGGCCACCGGGTGCTGGTGCAAGGGCTGCCGGACACCTCCCCGGCGCGGTGGGCCCGTGTGCTGGACCTGGGCTGTGGCACCGGGCTCTGCGCCCCGCTCGTGCGGCAGCGTGCGGCGCACCTCACCGGAGTGGACCTGTCCGCCGAGATGGTGGCCAAGGCGAGGCAGCGCGGCCTCTACGACGAGCTGATCGTGGGCGACCTGCATGAGGTGCTGGCCGATGCCCCGCAACGCTTTGACCTGGTGCTGGCGGCCGACGTCTTCATCTACGTGGGGGAGCTCGAGTCCGTGTTCGAGCGACTGGCCGCGTGCATGGCACCCGGGGGGTGGTTGGCATTCACCGTCGAGAGAGGCACACCGGGCAGCGGCGCCGAACTCCAGCCCAGCCTCCGCTACACCCATGCCCCCGACTACATCGAGGCCCTGGCACAACGCCACGGTTTCCGTGTCGGATCGCGTTTCACCGAACCGATCCGCCAGGACCAGCAAAGGCCCCTGCACGCCGATTACCACTACCTGCAGCGCCGTTGAGGCGCCGCGCGGCCGTCACCCCTTCATCATGCTGGGCAGCCAAAGGGCGATGGCAGGGACGGCGATGAGGATGGCCAGGCGGATGATGTCGGCGAGCACGAATGGCCACACGCCGCGGTAGATGCTGGCGAGCTTGACCTTGGGCAGCAAGGCGTTGATGACGAACAGGTTCAGGCCCACGGGAGGCGAGATCAGCCCGATCTCCACGATCGTCACGATCAGGATGCCGAACCACACCGGATCGAAGCCCAGGCTGATGACGATGGGGAAGAACACGGGGATGGTCAGCAGCACGATCGCCAGCTCCTCCATCACCATGCCCAGCAGCAGGTAGATCGCCATCATTGCCACGATCACCATGATCGGGTGCGGGCTGAACTGCAGCACGAACTCCTTGAGCTCCGCCGGCATGGTGGTGAAGTTGATGAAGTTGGTGAAGATCATCGCCGCGATCAGGATGGTGAACAGCATCGCCGTGGTGCGCGCGCTCTCCATGAGGATCTCCAGCAGCAGCCGCGGCGTCAGCGACCCCCTGAGCAGCGCGAAGATGAACGCCCCGGCCGCCCCCACCCCGGCACCCTCGGTGGCGGTGAACACCCCGCCGTAAATGCCACCGATGACCAGCAGGAACAGCACCACCACGCCCCAGATGTTGCGCAGCGCCACGAGCTTGTCGCGCCAGTCGTGGCGCTCGGCCGGCGGGCCGGCCTGCGGATCGCGCCAGGTGATCACCACCACCGCCAGGCACAGCAGCACCACGGCCAGCACCCCCGGCAGGATGCCGGCGATGAACAGCTTGCCGATGTTGGTCTCGGTGATGATGCCGTAGATCACCAGGATGGTCGACGGCGGAATCAGGATGCCCAGCGTGCCGCCCGAGGCGATGGCCCCGGTGGCCAGGGTGTCCTTGTAGCCGTGCTTGCGCATCTCCGGGTAGGCCACGCGCGACATCGTTGCCGCCGTGGCGATGGAGGAGCCACAGATCGAGCCGAACCCGCCCGAGGCCATGATGCTGGCCATGGCCAGCCCCCCGGGACGGTGGCCCACGAAGGCGTTGGCCGCGGCAAACAGCTCGCGCGCCATGCCCGCACGCGCCACGAAGTTGCCCATGAGCACGAACAGCGGCACCACCGACAGCAGGTAGGCAAAGCCGGTCTCGAAGACCGCCTGCCCGGTGCTGGCGAACGCCGGCGTCCAGCCCCGCATCAGCCCCAGACCGACAATGCCGGCGATCGTCATCGCGATCGCCAGCGGAATGCGCATGAAGGCCATCAGGAAGACGGCCCCGAATCCCAGCAACGCCTCGGTCATGACTGCGCCTCGCTCGGGTGGGGGCCGTGGCCGCCGTAGGGCTGGCCCGCAAAGACGAAGTACAGGTGCAGCAACGCCGTGATGCCCAGCATCGTGGCCATCATCCAGGCCACGGGCGACAGCGGGATCAGCAGCCGCGAGGTGACTTCGCCGTACTCCGCAAAACGCGCGGCACGGCGCACCAGCAGCTGCGCCAGCAGCGCGAATGTGCCGGCACACACCAGGTTGACCAGGCGCTGCTGCAGGCCCTTGAGCGCCTTGGGCACGAAGGGATCGAGCGAGTCGAAGATCACGTGCTCGCCGCGCAGCGACACCAGCGGCAGCGCACCGAAGATCACGATCACCATGAGGACTTCGGTGACCTCGACGCTGCCGGGCACCGAGTTGTTGAGAAACTTGCGCCCGCTGACGTCCACCAGCGTCAACCACATGATGCAGAACAGCGCCAGCGCCGAGAGCAGCCCGCAAGACCATTGCAGCAGGCGTTCGAGGTGTTTGGTCATGGAAGGGAGGTATGGGGCCGGAACGGAGCAGCCAGCGGTGTCGGGTGAACCGGCCCCGCTGGCTGCATGGGGGAAAGATGTGGGCGAGACGTGACCGAAGCGTTACTTGAGCTTGGCGATCTCGGCGCGGAACTCGGCCAGCACGGCCTTGGGGTTCTGCAGCCCACGGGCCTGGGCCGCCGTGGCCCAGCGGTCTTCCAGCGCCGCCTGCTTGGCCTTGACTTCGTTGACGAAGGCCTCGCTGGCCTGGATGCGCTGCACCCCGTTGGCCTTCTGCACGCCGTCGCGCGAGGCCGCGTCCACGCGGTCCCAGGCCTGGCCGAACATGCGCGCGACCGTCTCACCCGAGATGCGATCGACCACCGCGCGGTGCTCGGGCTTGAGCGAGCGGTACTTGTCCTGGTTCATCATGAACACGAAGCTGGTGTTGTACAGCCCGCCGGGGAAGGTGGTGGCGTGCTTGACCATGTCCAGCCGGAAGGAGGCCACCGATTCGTCCGGAAAGAAGGTGCCGTCCATCACACCGGTGGACAGCATCTCGTAGGACTCGGGCGCCGGGCGCAGCGTGGTGTTCCAGCCCATGGCACGCGAGAGCTCGTTGATGTTGCCCCCTCCGATGCGGAACTTCAGCGCCGCGGCCTCGGCCGCCGTGGTCACCGGGCGCTTGGTGTTGAAGATGATGCCCGGGCCGTGGGTGAACACGCCCAGCACCCTGACGCCGCGGTGCTCGCCCAGCGGCGCGAAGTGCTTGTCGTAGATGCGCTGGTAAGCCACCGAGGTGCTGACCGCGCTGTCGCCCAGGAAGGGGAATTCGGCCACCTGCGTGAACACGAAGCGACCCGGGGTGTAGCCGTCCACGGTGTAGGACACATCCGCCAGACCGTCGCGCACCGCATCGAACGGGCCCGGCGCCGCCACCACGCCGCGCGGCAGGATGTTGCACTTCACGCCACCCTGCGTCTCCTTCTCCAGCAGATCGCACCACTCCTTCTGGGTCGTGCTCAGAGCATGCGTGGGTGGCAGCCAGCTCGACACCGTCAGCACGGTCTGGCCAAAGGCTGTGGTCGCGCCGGCCAGCATCAGCGCGGCTGCAAGGGTGCGGATCTTCA
>JAUVXK010000088.1 GCA_030603635.1 Burkholderiales bacterium
GTTGTTTCAAGGGCGCCACGCTGTGGGCGTGGAGGCACGCCGGCAGGGGCGCGCCCTGCGGCTGCACGCTCGGCGCGAGGTGCTGCTGTGTGCCGGCGCGCTGCAATCGCCCCAGTTGCTCATGCTCTCCGGCGTGGGGCCGGCGGCTGAGCTGCAGCGCCATGGCATCCCCGTGCTGCACGAATCGCCCGGCGTGGGCCAGAACCTGCAGGACCACCTGGACTTCATCCTGGCCTACCGTTCCCGGCAGACCGACCTGTTGGGCATCGGCTTCGGGCCGGCCTGGCAGCAGTGGCAGGCCTGGCGCCAGTGGCGGCGCGATGGCACGGGCCGACTCACCACCCCCATTGCCGAAGGCGGTGCCTTTCTGCGTTCCAGTGCAGAGCAGTCCCGGCCGGACCTGCAACTGCATTTCTGTGTGTCCATCGTGGACGACCACGCCCGCAAGCTGCACTGGGGCTACGGCTTTTCCTGCCACGTGTGCGTGCTGCGGCCGCATTCGCGCGGGCGCGTAGGGCTGCAGAGTGCCGACCCGCTGGCGCCCCCGCTCATCGACCCGGCCTACCTGAGCGACGAACGCGACTTGCCCCTGCTGCGCCGGGGTGCTCAGCAGATGCGCGACATCCTGCAGGCACCCGCGTTCGCCCCCTGGCGACACCAGGCGCTGTTCGACGAGCAGCTCAGCGACGACGTCGGGTGGGACCGGCTGATCCGCGCCCGCGCCGACACCATCTACCACCCCGTGGGCACCTGCCGCATGGGCGAAGACGACACCGCCGTGGTGGACCCGGCCTTGCGTGTGCATGGGTTGCAAGGGCTGCGCGTGGTGGACGCCTCCGTCATGCCCACGCTGATTGGTGGCAACACCAATGCGCCGACGGTGATGATGGCTGAGAAGGCGGCGGATTTGATGCGCGGGTGAAGAAATTTTTCTCCGTATCGGATTTTGATACGGAGAGGTGGGAGGATGGAGTTCAAGCCATCGCAAGGGGCGTGGCACTGCGATAGGATGCAGCAAAAAACAGGGAGGGATAAGGTGTGAGGTTTTCCGAACTTTCAAGTGCTGTCAGAGGGCTTTGGGCCAAGAGTGGGGAGCCGCAGGGGCATGGTTTGCTGGCCCACATGTTGGATGTGGCTGCCGTGGCCGAAGTCCTCCTTCAGCACGAGCCGAGCAGCACAGTCAAAGCCATGGCCCAACAGTTCGGCCTGGGCGAGGATGTGTTCATCCGTTTTGCGGCGGCGTTGGTGGGCCTGCATGACTTTGGCAAGTCCATAGCCGGTTTCCAGGCCAAGTGGCCGCAGGGTCAATGGCGTGTCGAGTCCACCGGGCTCAAGTTTTCCAAGACCGATGCAACCTATGCCGACCATGCTGCGGCCAGTGCGGCGTTGTTGCCGCCATATCTGTGTGCAACCGGGGCGGCGAGGGGCTGGGTTCTAAGTGCGTTGCAGGGCATCAGTGCCCACCATGGCTACAACCTCAACGTCACCGAAATCAAGGCAGCAACCTCGCCTTTTGAAGAAAAGGCCTGGGCGGCTGCGCGGCAGGCGTTGTTCGCGGCCTACTGGCAGACGTTGTCTCCGCAAGGTGCGCCAGTGGGTGAGAGCCTGCCGCTTCCCGCCGTGGAGTGGCTGGCGGGCTTGACCAGCGTGGCCGACTGGATTGGCTCCAACATTGACTGGTTCCCATTGGGTGAGCGTGCAGATTCGCTGGCAGACCACTTCGCTGAAGCCCGTTCCCGCGCCGAAGAAGCGTTGAAGCAAATTGGTTGGGTAAGTGCTCAACCGTTGCTGACCGAACACCAGGGTGCGGACGTACTGATCGGGCGCATCGTTGGGCGGATGGATTTGGGGGCTCGGCCCTTGCAGGCAGAGGGCGACCGTCTGCTGTGCAGTGTCCAAGGGCCCACATTGCTGCTGGTCGAAGCTCCCATGGGCGAGGGCAAGACCGAACTGGCCTTTCTGGCCCACTTGCGTTTGCAGGCAGGCAATGCCCATCGGGGGTTGTACGTGGCATTGCCTACCCAGGCAACCGGCAACGCCATGTTCGACCGGGGCCTCACATTCCTGCGCGCTTTTGGCGAACAGCAGCGCCTGGACATACAGCTTGTGCATGGCGGCGCCATGCTGGATGAACGTGTGCAAAGACTCAGGGGCATCTATGGCGAGCGCAAGGACGACGTGTCTTCTTCCGCGTGGTTCTCGCAGCGGCGCAGACCTCTGCTGTCGCCCTACGGTGTGGGCACCATCGATCAAGCCTTGTTTGCCACGCTGAACGTCAAGCACCACTTCGTCAGGCTGTGGGGTTTGGCCAACCGTGTGGTGGTGTTGGATGAAGTTCATGCCTACGACACCTACACCAGCGGTTTGATTGAGGCGTTACTGCGCTGGCTCAAGGCACTCGGTTCCTCGGTGGTTCTGATGAGCGCCACCTTGCCCGAGAACAAGAGGCGTTCGCTCATGGCCGCTTGGGGCGTCAATGCGGACCAAGTGCCCGAATTGCCGTATCCCCGTTTGGTCATGGCTGACGCTCAAGGCGTGCAGAGTGCCACCTTCGCTGCGCGCACCTTGCCTGCCATCAGCTTGCACGCCGTGGCCGAGAGCGTCGAGTCCCTGGCGCAATGCGCACTGCAACAGCTTGAAAACGGTGGGCACGGCGCGGTGATTGTCAACACCGTTGACCGG
This sequence comes from Burkholderiales bacterium, assembly GCA_030603635.1. GTDB lineage: Bacteria > Pseudomonadota > Gammaproteobacteria > Burkholderiales > Burkholderiaceae_C > Tepidicella. The sequence continues at coordinate 2,683 of JAUVXK010000088.1, forward strand.
GCTCAAAAGCTGTATCGCCAGTTGCAACCATTGCTGGGTGCGGACGTTCGATTGATGTTGTTTCATGCACGCTATCCCGCAGACGAACGTGGCCAGCGCGAACGTGACGTGCTGGCGGCGTTTGGCCAGGCAACGCCACTTATCCAGCGGCAGGGACGAACGTTGCTGATTGCCACCCAGGTAGTCGAGCAAAGCCTGGACATTGACTTTGACTTTCTGATCACAGACTTGGCGCCCGTTGACTTGATCCTGCAGCGGGCGGGGCGCTTGCACCGGCACCAACGCACACGGCCCGCTGCGCACGCCCAAGCGAGGCTGTACGTTGCGGGGCTGGCGCCCGAGCATCTGCCCGAACTGAAAAGCACCGCCTGGGAGTTCGTTTACGACCCGTACATCCTGGGCCGTACCTGGGCCTTGTTGTCGCGCGAGAGTGTCTTGACCCTGCCCGGTGACATTGACCGTCTGGTGCAGACTGTTTACGGCGACGCCCCGCTGCCCGAAGACTTGGATGCCGAGGCACTTACCTACATAACGCAAGAGGCCTACGGCAAGCGGCTGGCGCACGAAAAAGACGAACGGCAAAAGGCGGTCAACATTGCCGTGGATGCCAAGGCCGAGCCGCAGCTTGCGTACCTGCCGCTACCACGTGGAAGCGAAGAGGGCGAAGGGCTGGGGCTGGTCAACAAAACCCGGCTGGGTGACGACGCCATCACCGTGGTGCCGGTATATGCCGTCGAAGGTGGATGGAGCGTTACCCCGGAGGGTGAGGCGTTTGACCCACAGCAACCCGTTACCGATGCGCTGGCCCGTCAGCTGTATGGCCGCCAACTGAAGATCAATCGCAAGGGGCTGGTGGCCCACTTTGCAGGTGTGACTGCACCGCCTTCATTCACTGAACACCCGTTGCTGCGTCATCTGAAGCCGATGGAACTGTCCGCCGACGGCTTTACGGTCGTTGGTGATTGGCGTGTGCAACTGGACCAAGAGCTCGGTTTGACATATGGCGCGAACACATCCAAGGAGGGAAATGCATGAGTCCTGGTTTCAATTTATTGGACGAGCCTTGGCTCCCTGTTCGCATGGCGGACGGGCAGGTCAAGGACGTGGGGCTGCTGGAGCTGTTTGATCAGATCAAGCAGGTCAGCTCATTGGCCGAGACCTCCCCCCCCAGTCTGGTGGCGCAGTACCGCCTTTTGCTGGCCATTACCCACCGTACGTTGACGACGGAGCACGGGCCATGGACCGAAGCGCATCGTGCCAAGTGGTTCCGCGAAGGGTTGCCACAAGGCGTGGTTCAGGCGTATCTGAACAAATGGCATGACCGGTTCTGGTTGTTCCACCCAGAACATCCGTTCATGCAGGTAGCCGCGCTGGCAGCGTTGCCTGAAACCAAGGACAAGCTCAAGCCCTGGACCCAAATTTCCTTGGCCAGTGCGAATGGCAACACGCCGGTGGTGTTTGACCATTCCAGCGACGACGCGCCCCGTGCCGTCCAGCCAAGCGTGGCCTTGCGAGAACTGTTGGGCTTCTTGCAGTTCACTCCCGGTGGCTTGGTGCAGACATTGCGGGTTTCTGACAAGGCCGGGCCGTTGAGTAATACCGCAGCGGTGGTGCCAGTCGGCGCCAACCTGCAGCAAACCCTTCTGTTGGCCTTGCACCCTTGCGGTGCCAACAGTGACTTGCCCGCATGGGAGCGAGACGCACCGCAACGTCATGAACTCGTGGCCGAACCGGCCTTGCCAACTGGAGCAAACGACCGGTACACCCGCCTGAGCAGAGCGGTGCTTTTCCAGAGAACACCCGCAGGGCATGTGCAGTGGTTGCACTTCGCCGTAGGCATGGCCATGGCCGACGACCTGAATGCTGCCGATCCGATGGCAAGCTTTCGCGCTGGCAAAGACACGTTGGTGCGCGTCACCTTCACCGAGGGCAAGGCGTTTTGGCGGGATCTGCCAGCCCTGGTGCCAGACGCTGAAGGCAAGTTGAGCAAGCCCGCGACTGTGTTGGGCTTGGCAGCCAATCTTCGGCTGATGCTGGGTGACGACAGTGACCAGCCCTTGCTTGTCGCCGGGTTGGCCAGTGACCAGGCCAAGCTTTTGCGTTGGCGCTGTGAACAGATGGCGTTGCCTCCGGCTTTGCTCAGTGACACCCGGCTGGCGGGGTTCCTTCGAGACAAAGTCCGCCAAGCCGAGGGATTGCACGATCGCATCAGGTTCCTGGGAGTCAGCATGTTTGCCGAAACCATGCCCGACCCGGACAGCAAAGACACCCGCGCCCGTGCCCGTGCCCTGCTGGACGGGGGCGCGGCCACGTCCGTGTTTTTCGCGCACGCCGAAAGAGCGTTGCCGCAGTTGTTGCAGCACATCGCCCACACAGATGCGGAAGCGGCAGAAAACCATTGGTCGGCCCACTTGCTGGAGGCTGCGCAAGCCAGTTGGAAGGTGCTGGTGCAGCAACTTGGGCGCACACCCCAAGCCATCCGGGCGGAGGCCCGGGTGTGGCCGCGTTTTCAAGGTGTATTGCGCGAGTTCAGGCCCGCCAGTCCCATCACTCAATCACCAGAGGAGGCGCAAGCATGAGTGACTTTGCCAACGACTTTTTGAAGCACTTGGGGGCGTTGTCTGAACGCCAGCCGGGTGCCCTGGCGGCGCTGTGCCGAAGCCTGGGGTTTGCCCCCGGGGCCTATCCGCCCGCGTACCCGTATGTGGAGCGTTTTGTCGCGGCAGAAAGCCATGCCAACCACCCACAACGCCTGGCGCTGTATATGGTGGCGGGGTTGTACGCCATGCACCCGCACCAGGCGTCCGCCAGCTTAGCCAGCAGTCTGGCCCAACTGATGCGCCAGCGCGGCAAAGACCAGGGCAGCAGCATCGAGAAGCGTTTCGTGGCTTTGCTGGGCGCCGATGCAGAGGACTTGTCCAACCACCTGCGCCAGATCGTTAGCCTGCTGTCTGCCGATGGTGTGGGCCTGAACTACGCCACGCTGCTCAACGACCTGAGTTTCTGGCTGAACACGGGCCTTGACCCGGAAAAGCGCGACCGTATCCGTCAACGCTGGGCCAGAGACTTTTACCGTGCACTGGCACCCGCCACCGAAGAACCATCCACTGTCAACCAAGATTGAGAGGCCTGTCATGACCCTGTTTGTTGAATACCACCTGATCCAGAACTTTGCGCCGTCCAACCTCAACCGCGACGACACAGGTGCGCCCAAGGACGCCTTGTTTGGTGGGCACCGCCGTGCACGGGTGAGCAGTCAGTGTTTCAAGCGCGCCATACGTTTGGCGTCCCAAGAACACGAACTGGTGGCGCCACAGCACCGTGGTGTGCGAACAAAGAAGTTGCTTGCGCTGCTGCAAGCCAAGTTGCCCGGACGTGATGCACAAGAAGCTCAAGGGAAGATTGAAGCCGCATTGGCGGCGGCAGGCCTCAAGCTCAAAGACGACGGGCAGACCGAGTACCTGTTGTTCCTGGGCGAAGGGGAAATTGCCGGTTTGGCGGAACTGATCGAACAGCATTGGGATGAGTTGGTTGCCAGCCCAGCAGGTGGCGAGAAGAAGGGCAAGAAAGAAGCCAAAGCCAGTGCGCCAGATGAGGTGAAGAAAAAAGCCAAGGCGCTGCTCAACGGTGGCAAGGCCGTGGACGTGGCATTGTTTGGGCGCATGCTGGCCGACATGCCCGAGGTGAACCAGGATGCAGCCTGCCAAGTGGCGCATGCCATCAGCACCCACAGGGTGGAGCGGGAGTTTGACTACTTCACCGCCGTGGACGATGTGGGCGGGCCGGAGGAAACCGGCGCGGGCATGATTGGCCAAGTCGAGTTCAACTCGGCTACTTTCTACCGCTATGCCGTGGTGGATGCCACCAAGTTGCTGAAGAACTTGCAAGGCGACCAGGACTTGACCTTGGCCGCGCTGGAGGCGTTCACCCAAGCCAAGGTGCGTGCCGTGCCCACTGGCAAGCAAAACACCTTTGCGGCGCACAACATGCCCGCGTTTGTTGGTGTGTGTCTGCGGCATGCCGCTCCGTTGAACTTGGCCAATGCTTTTGAGAAGCCCGTCGCGCCTGGGCGCGATCAGGCGCTCAGCAGCCAGTCGGTGGCGGAACTTGCCAAGCACGAAGCATTGCTGGCCGGTGTGTATGCCGATCCGCGTGACCGTTGGGCGTACCTGGACCTAAGCGGCGCCTGGCCAGAGGGGCGGGGCGAGCGGCAAGCCAACCTTGCAGCCTTGGCCAGTTGGGTGAAAGAACAGGTTGCAGTGGAACAGGGGCGCTGAGCATGGCCACCTTGCTGCTGCGTTTGCAAGGGCCCATGCAGTCGTGGGGCACCACCAGCCGCTTTGACGAGCGCGACACGCAGTTGGAGCCCTCCAAATCGGGCGTCATCGGGTTGGTGTGTGCGGCCCTGGGCCGTGATCGTGCCGAACTCGTGGACGACCTGGCACGCTTGCGCATGGGCGTGCGCGTGGACCGCGAAGGCGTGCCCATGCGCGACTATCAGACCGCCACCGGTGTGATCAACGCGGAGGGTAAGGCCAAGGCGGATCGAACGGTCATCAGCCCGCGTTATTACCTGGCTGATGCCGTGTTTCTGGTGGGGTTGGAGGGGAACGACCAAACGCTGCTGGAACGCATTTACTCAGCGTTGCAGGCACCCTACTGGCCGTTGGCCTTGGGGCGCAAGAGCTTTGTGCCCAGCATGCCGGTGGCCTTGTCCGACGCATTGTTGCCGCAGGAACTGCCCGCCGCGCTGTGCTCCTGGCCAAGGCTGGTGCCTGGTGATGAGCAGCAACCCCTGCGCCTGCTGTTGGAGCACACAACAGAAGGCGCCGTGCGGCTGGATCAGCCCGTGGGAACTTACAGCGACCGGCGCTTTGGGCCGCGTTTTGTCAAACAGGAAATGCTGCATGTACTTGACACGATTGATTCTTGATCCCCGGTGTGCGCAAGCACGCCGGGACTTGGCCGATGCCTACGACATGCACCGCACGCTGTCGCGCGCCTTTGTGACGGGCGATGCCGAACAGCCAACGCGCTTCTTGTGGCGGCTGGAGCGCGACACCCATCCTTGGACGCATCCCACGGTATTGGTCCAGTCTCGTCATGCCGGGGAGTGGGATGCGTTGCAATCCCTGCCGGGCTATCTGCAGAAACCGGCAGAGAGCAAAACGGTTGAACTCGATAGGCACGTGCAGGCTGCTGTCTATCGCTTCCGTTTGATGGCCAACCCCACAGTGACGCGACAGGGCAAACGCTATGGTTTGGTGGACGAAGAGGCGCAATTGGAATGGCTGAAACGCCAGGGTGTGCGCCACGGCTTTGCCGTCAAGGCCGGTGTGGTGAGTGCATCTGACTTGCTGGAGAGCAAGCGCAAACCGGGGGGCAACATCACTGTGCAACAGGTGTGCTTCGAGGGTGTGCTTGAGGTGCTGGAGCCGCAAGATGTTCGGAAGGCTTTGCTGGACGGTATAGGCCCAGCCAAAGCCTTCGGCTGCGGTCTTCTCAGTCTGGCCAGGGCCTGATGCTTCCGCCCCTCAAGCCCTTGCCCATGAAAGACCGTGTGTCCATGGTTTTCATCCAATATGGGCAGATCGATGTGCTGGATGGTGCATTCGTGGTGATCGACCAGAACGGTGTGCGCACGCACATACCCGTGGGGTCGGTGGCCTGCATCATGCTGGAGCCCGGTACGCGTGTGTCGCATGCGGCGGCGCATCTGGCGTCAATGGTGGGCACCTTGCTGGTTTGGGTGGGGGAAGCCGGCGTGCGGCTGTACGCCAGCGGCCAGCCCGGTGGCGCGCGGGCAGACAGGCTGCTGTATCAGGCCAAGTTGGCACTTGACGACGAACTGCGCCTGAAGGTTGTACGCAAAATGTACGAAGTGCGGTTTGGCGAGCCCGCGCCTGCACGGCGCAGCGTGGAGCAACTCCGTGGCATTGAGGGCGCGCGGGTGCGCGAGACGTACAAGCTGCTGGCGCGTGAACACGGCGTGGATTGGCGGACGCGAAACTACGATCGCCAGCAATGGGACGCAGCAGACGTTCCCAACCGGTGTCTGTCTGCTGCCACAAGTTGCCTGTACGGCATTACCGAGGCGGCGGTGCTGGCTGCGGGGTACGCGCCCGCCGTGGGGTTCATCCACACCGGCAAGCCGTTGTCGTTCGTTTATGACATAGCCGATCTCTTCAAGTTTGAGACGGTGGTGCCTGTGGCGTTCCGGGTGGCCGCGCGCAAGCCACACCAGCCGGAGCGGGACGTGCGTCTGGCGTGCAGGGACATTTTTCGTTCAAGCAATTTGCTGGCGCGGATCATCCCGGCCATTGAGGATGTGTTGTCGGCAGGGGGCGTGCTGCCGCCGGAAGCGCCAGTGGAAGCTGTTGCGCCAGCCATACCAAACCCGCAGGGCATAGGCGAGGCTGGGCACAGGGTGCAAGGATGACTTTTTTGGTGGTGGTCACGGAAAACGTGCCCCCGCGCTTGCGTGGGCGTTTGGCTATCTGGCTGCTGGAAGTGCGCGCCGGCGTCTACATCGGAGATGTGTCCAAACGCACCCGGGAAATGATCTGGGAACAACTTCAGGTCGGATGTGAAGATGGCAATGTGGTCATGGCCTGGGCGAGCAGCCATGAGTCGGGGTACGAGTTTCAAACCCTCGGGGGAAACCGCCGGATTCCGGTGGAGTTTGATGGTTTGAGGCTGGTTGCATTTCAGCCTGTTGGTACGGGTGATCTTTAACAACTCAATTCGGTAGAATTTGACGAAGCATTTTTTTCCTTTTGGAATCAAATGCTTGCGTTAAGAGTGTTCCCCGCGCATGCGGGGATGAACCGGGCCATGAGTACGTGTGTGGGAGCCTGTCGGGGTGTTCCCCGCGCATGCGGGGATGAACCGCCAGGAACAGGTGCAGGGCGTGTGGGGCTACGGTGTTCCCCGCGCATGCGGGGATGAACCGCTCAAACCGTGATCGTCCGTCGATGCAGGCGAGTGTTCCCCGCGCATGCGGGGATGAACCGCAGCCGCCACGCAGCCGCTCAGCGCCCATTCGGTGTTCCCCGCGCATGCGGGGATGAACCGCCGCCAGCCGTGCGGTCAGCGTGAGTACCAAAGTGTTCCCCGCGCATGCGGGGATGAACCGCCGCACAGTGCCGCCGCCGATTTGAACCTGTGCGTGTTCCCCGCGCATGCGGGGATGAACCGTGTCGGCCTTCGACACCAGCTTGGGCATCAGCGTGTTCCCCGCGCATGCGGGGATGAACCGCTTACTGCGCTGCGTTTGTCACGGAAACTGAAGTGTTCCCCGCGCATGCGGGGATGAACCGCCGGGAAAAAAACGTGCACAGCACCCGACAGAGTGTTCCCCGCGCATGCGGGGATGAACCGCACCACACCACGCGCACGAGCAGCATTGACGCGTGTTCCCCGCGCATGCGGGGATGAACCGGTTCCGCGTTGGTGTTCGCCGCCACCGCTGACGTGTTCCCCGCGCATGCGGGGATGAACCGAACTCGCCATACCTGGCGCTGGGCTGCGACTGCGTGTTCCCCGCGCATGCGGGGATGAACCGGAGGTGTAATGATGCAACAGGAGATCCTTGGGGTGTTCCCCGCGCATGCGGGGATGAACCGGCGCTGGACACCCGGCGCGCCCGTTCGCTGGAGTGTTCCCCGCGCATGCGGGGATGAACCGACCCCCGAGGCGCGCGCGTTGTGGCGCTCGGTGTGTTCCCCGCGCATGCGGGGATGAACCGTTCACACTGCTGGTGCGACACGAAGCACCGACGTGTTCCCCGCGCATGCGGGGATGAACCGCTTTGCGTATCGCAAGCAATGCCCACAGTAAACGTGTTCCCCGCGCATGCGGGGATGAACCGTTCCACATGGTGGTTGCCCGTGTCGGTTCCGGGTGTTCC
>JAUVXK010000125.1 GCA_030603635.1 Burkholderiales bacterium
GATGGAGCCGGGGCGCAGGCCGTCGCCCAGGCTGAAGGCCACGTCGTAGGCCTTCATGATGTCGCAGATGTCCTCGAAGTGGGTGTAGAGGAAGCTTTCCTTGTGGTGCGCCAGGCACCACTTGGCCATGATGGAGCCGCCCCGGCTGACGATGCCGGTCATGCGGTTGGCCGTGAGCGGGATGTAGCGCAGCAGCACGCCCGCGTGGATGGTGAAGTAGTCCACGCCTTGCTCGGCCTGCTCGATCAGCGTGTCGCGGAAGATTTCCCAGGTCAGGTCCTCGGCCTTGCCGTTGACCTTTTCCAGCGCCTGGTAGATGGGCACGGTGCCAATGGGCACGGGCGAGTTGCGCACGATCCACTCGCGGGTCTCGTGGATGTTCTTGCCGGTGGACAGGTCCATCACCGTGTCGCCACCCCAGCGGATGGCCCAGGTCATCTTGTCCACTTCCTCGCTGATGGACGAGCCCAGCGCCGAGTTGCCGATGTTGGCGTTGATCTTCACCAGGAAGTTGCGGCCGATGATCATCGGCTCGGTTTCGGGGTGGTTGATGTTGGCGGGGATGATGGCGCGGCCGCGGGCCACTTCGTCACGCACGAATTCGGGGGTGATTTCGGTGGGAATGCTGGCGCCGAAGCTCTGGCCGGGGTGCTGGCGGCCGATCATGGCGGCCATCTTCTGCCCGGTGGGGCCGGCGGCCTGGAGCGATGCCAGGTACTCGCGGCGGCGCAGGTTCTCGCGGATGGCGATGTATTCCATCTCGGGCGTGATGATGCCTAGTCTTGCGTAGTGCATCTGCGTCACGTTCTTGCCGGGCAGGGCACGGCGCGGTTGGCGGTGCAGGCCTGGGAAGCGCAGCTCGTCGAGCTTGGGGTCGGCGGCGCGGGCGCGACCGTATTCGCTGCTCAGGCCGGGCAGCACTTCGGTGTCGTTGCGCTCGGCAATCCATTGCTGGCGCAGGGCGGGCAGGCCCTGGCGGATGTCGATGCGCGCGGCCGGGTCGGTGTAGGGGCCGGAGCAGTCGTAAACAAAGATGGGCGGGTTGGGCTCGGCGCCGAAGGCGGCGGGGGTGTCGCTCTGGCTGATCTCGCGCATGGGCACGCGGATGTCGGGGCGGGAGCCCTCCACGTAAACCTTGCGGGAATGGGGCAGGGGCTGGATGGCGGCCTGGTCCACCTGGGCGGTGGTAGCGAGGAACTTGTCGGCAGGGGCGTTCACGGGGCGGTCTCCTTCGGGGACAGGGTGGGTGCTCCGAAGGTCGCCCCGGCGGTGTGGCCTCGCGGTGGCGCCAAGGCCAGCACGGGTGTCCACGCAACGCGGGTGTCGACAGCTCTTCTTCCGCCGGTATGAACCGGATCAAGTTCTCGGGTTCGGCATTGCCATCTCAGCCCACACCATGTGGACACCCCGGAGCAGGCCGCAGTATACGCCGCTCAGGGCGTCAGCACCGTGGGCACTGCCTGGGGCAGAAGGTCAGGGTAGTCGCGGCTGAAGTGCAGGCCCCGGCTTTCCTTGCGCGCCTGGGCGCAGCGAACGATCAGGTCGGCCACCTCGACCAGATTGCGCAGCTCCAGCAGGTCGCGCGTGACGTGGAAACTCTTGTAGAACTCCTGGATTTCGGCCTTGAGCAGCGCGATGCGGTGGGCGGCACGCTCCAGCCGCTTGTCGGTGCGCACGATGCCCACGTAGTCCCACATGAAGCGGCGCAGTTCGTCCCAGTTGTGCGAAATGACGACGTGCTCGTCGGCGTCGATGACGCGACTGTCGTCCCAAGGGCGTATGCTGGGGATGGTCGCCGTGGGCTGGGCCGCCATGTCGCGCACGGCGGCACGGGCAAACACCATGCACTCCAGAAGCGAGTTGCTGGCCAGCCGGTTGGCGCCGTGCAGGCCGGTGCAGCTGGCTTCGCCCACTACGTACAGGCCGGGCAAATCGGTGCGGGCGTTCAGGTCGGTCACCACGCCGCCGCAGGTGTAGTGGGCGGCGGGCACCACCGGAATCGGCTCTTTCGTGATGTCGATGCCCAGCTCGGCGCAGCGCGCCAGGATGTTGGGGAAGTGCTCGCGCAGAAACTCGGGCGGCTGGTGCGAGATGTCGAGGTACACACAGTCGATGCCGTGGCGTTTCATCTCGAAGTCGATGGCACGTGCCACCACGTCGCGCGGGGCCAGTTCGGCGCGGGGGTCGTGGTCGGGCATGAAGCGGTGTCCGCCGAGGTGCCTCGGCAGCTTGAGCAGGCCGCCTTCGCCGCGCACCGCCTCCGTGATGAGGAAGCTCTTGGCCTTGGGGTGGTACAGGCAGGTGGGGTGGAACTGGATGAATTCCATGTTGGCCACCCGGCAGCCGGCGCGCCAGGCCGCCGCAATGCCGTCGCCGGTGGCGGTGTCGGGGTTGGAGGTGTAGAGGTACACCTTGCCCGCGCCACCGGTGCACAGCACGGTGTGGGGGGCCACGAAGGCTTCCACCTGATCGGTGTCTTCGTTCAGGGCGTAAGCGCCCAGGCAGCGGCGTCGGGTGTCGGTCTGGCCTGCGTGCTTGTCGCTCAGGATCAGGTCGACCAGGTTGTGCGTTTCGAACACCTGCACGTTGGGGGCCTGGTGCACCCGGTCGATCAGGGTGTGCTGCACGGCCGCACCCGTGGTATCGGCCGCGTGCACGATACGCCGGTGGCTGTGGCCGCCTTCGCGGGTGAGGTGCAGTTCGCCTTCGTGCAGGGTGAATGGGGTACCCATCTCGCGCAGCCAGGCGATGGCCTCGGGCGCGTTTTCCACGGTGAAACGGGTGGCGGTCGGGTCGCACAGGCCGGCACCGGCCACGAAGGTGTCTTCCACATGGGCGTCGAAGCTGTCGTCCTCGGCCAGCACGGCGGCAATGCCGCCCTGGGCCCAGCCGCTGGAGCCGTCTTCAATGGTGCGCTTGGTGAGGATGGCCACCTGCAGGTGCGTGGGCAGCAGCAGGGCGGTGGTGAGGCCGGCCAGTCCGCTGCCGACAATGATCACGTCAAAATGGCGGGTGGGCGCGGCGGTGGCAGCAGGTGAGGAAGAGCCGTTCATCGGGCAGGCAGAGGTGTCAGGCGGGCGTGTAGGTCAGGCGCACGTAGATGGGGGCATACGCCTCGGCCTGGGTGAGTTCGATCAGCGTTTCCTTGGCCAGCTCAAGCATGGCGATGAAGGTGACCACGAGCACCGGGGTGCCCTGGGTGACCTCAAACAGGTCGGCGAATTCGACGAATCGCCGGCCCTGCAAGCGGCGAAGGATGAGGCTCATGTGTTCGCGCACGCTCAGTTCTTCACGGCTGATCTTGTGGTGCTGAACAAGCCGGGCCCGGCGCAGGATGTCGCGCCAGGCATCGGCCAGGTCCTGGGGGTTCACGTCGGGGAAGCGAGGCAGGAGCGCCTGTTCCACGGCCACCTGGGCGCGCAGGAAGTCACGGCCCAGTTGCGGCAGTTCGTTGAGGTGCTGGGCGGCGAGCTTCATCTGCTCGTACTCCAGCAGGCGCCGGACCAGTTCGGCGCGCGGGTCCTCGGCCTCGTCGCCTTCTTCCACCCGCTTTGGGGGGAGCAGCATGCGGGACTTGATCTCGATCAGCATGGCGGCCATGAGCAGGTATTCGCCAGCCAGTTCCAGATTGCGCACGCGGACTTGATCGACGTAGCTCAGGTACTGGCGGGTGACCTCTGCCATGGGGATGTCGAGGATGTTGAAGTTCTGCTTGCGGATCAGGTAGAGCAGCAGATCCAGCGGGCCTTCGAAGGCCTCAAGGAACACCTCCAGGGCATCCGGCGGAATGTAGAGGTCCTGGGGCAGGGCGAACAGAGGTTCGCCATACAGCCGGGCTCGCGCGACCTGATCCACCACATCGGGCATGCTGTCGGGCAACGCTCCGGGGGGCGGAAAGTCAAGGTCGGCGTCGGACGGCGTGGCGGCCATGGCAGGGCCCGGTGGGGCAGGGCTTCGGCCTTCAGCGCAGCGACGGCTCGGTCTGGTAGACGTAGGGTTTCTGTTTCACGTTCGCAGCACGGGCCTGAGCCGTGAGTTCACGGTCGATGGACTTGTCCCACAACAGGGCGCGGCCCTGGCGCTGCTCGACTTCCAGTTCGGGTTTCTGCTGCTTGAGCGACTCGATGAACTGGGTGGCGTCGGAGGTGTAGTGCGGGCGGGCGAACAGGTTCATGGCAGGGGGCGTGGAGGGTCTGTCGGATCGGACAACTTCTGATTTTAGCCGGCCTGCTTCAATCCACCGGGTGCAGCTTGGCCGCGAAGCCCGATCGCACGATGAGCGAGCGCGGTTGCTCGTTCAGGCCAGTGATCGACAGGTACCCGCCCCGCTTGTCCAGCGACTTGTGCAACTGTTCCAGGGCGTCCAGGCCGGTGGTGTCGAGGGAGATCAACTGGCTTGCATCGAGCACCACATGCGCACCTTCAGGGGCGCTTTCCACGGCGTCGACGATCCGGTCGATCTTGGCCACGGCACCGAAGAACAGCGAGCCATACAGCTGGTAGTGCAAGCGACCGCTGGCGGCTCCACGTGGCTCTGCGCGAAAGATCTCGCTCTGGCGGCGCACGAACAGGACCACGGCCAGCACCAGGCCCAACTCCACGGCCACGGTCAGGTCGAACACGATGGTGACGAAGAAGGTGGACAGCAGCATCAACCGGTAGTGGCCGCTGAACTGTTTCAGGCGGGCGAACTCCTTCCATTCGCCCATGTTCCAAGCCACGAACAGCAGCACACCGGCCAGCACCGCGAGCGGAATGTGCTTGGCCAAGGGGGCTGCGGCGAGTACCACCACCGCCAGCGTGGCGGCGTGCACCAGACCGGCCACGGGGGAGGTGGCGCCAGCCCGGATGTTGGTCACCGTGCGGGCGATGGTGCCGGTGGCCGGCATGCCGCCGAAGAAGGGCACGACGGCGTTGGCCACGCCCTGGGCCATCAACTCCTGGTTGGGGTCGTGTTTGGGGCGGTCGCTCAATTGGTCGGCCACGCGCGCACAGAGCAGCGATTCGATGGCGCCCAGCAGGGCGATCGTGAGGGTGGGGACGACCAGCAGCTTGACCGTTTCCCAGGAGAACGACGGGAGTTGGAAGGCCGGCAGGCTTTGCGGAATCCCACCGAAGCGCGAGCCTATGGTTTCCACCGGCAGCTTCAGGGCCCAGGCCAGCAGGGTCAGACTGACCAGGGCGATGATGGGTGCCGGCACGCGCGAGGTGGCCTTGAGGGCACTGACGGCGTCGATCTCGTCGAGCTTTTTCCGGAACCCCGACTCGTTGGCCCACAGCCGTGGCCACAGGAACAGCCCCAGCACGCAGGCGACCGCCAGGCCAAATGCCCAGGGGTTGAAGGTGTCAATGTGGCGCGACAGGGTAGCGATCTGCTGGAAGAAGTCGGCTGGCATCTTGTCGATCTGCAGGCCCAGCACATCACGCAACTGGGACAACGCAATCAACACCGCAATCCCGTTGGTGAAGCCGATCACCACGCTGATCGGCACGTAGCGCACCAACGAGCCCAGCTTGAAAAAGCCCATGAGAAACAGCAGCACGCCGGCGCTCAGGGTGGAGATGAGCAGGTTGGCCAGTCCGTAGCGTTCCACGATGCCGTAGACGATGACGATGAAGGCCCCTGCGGGGCCGCCGATCTGTACGGAGGAACCCCCCAGTGCCGAGATCAGGAAGCCGGCGATGATGGCGGTCCACAACCCGGCTTCGGGTTTGAGGCCGGAGGCGATGGCAAAGGCCATGGCCAACGGCAGTGCCACGATGCCCACCGTGGCACCTGCACCCATGTCCTTGAAGAGGCGCTCGCTGTTGTAGCTGCGCAGGTCTTGGACCAGACGAGGACGGAAAGCCGGGAAGGAAGGCATGCGATCAAGCATGCCCTATGTTACAACTTGTTAACAGCGGACCCGACGGAGGCCGGTTCAGTGAATCCGCATGCCGGGTTGAGCGCCGGGCCATGGGTGCAGCACGTAGATGCCGGGCTGGGCCTTCTCGTCGGCATAGCTGGCGGCCAGCACCATGCCTTCGCTCACACCAAACTTCATCTTGCGCGGCGCCAGGTTGGCCACCATCACCGTGAGTTTGCCCACCAGATCTTCGGGCTTGTACATACTGGCGATGCCGCTGAACACGTTACGCGTGCGGCCTTCGCCCACGTCCAGCGTCAGGCGCAGCAGCTTGGTGGAGCCTTCCACCGGCTCGCAGGCCTCGATGCGGGCAATGCGCAGGTCCACCTTGGCGAAGTCGTCGATGGAGATGGTTTCGGCCACCGGCTCACCACCAGGGATGGGTTTTTCGGGTTCAGGCGCCGCTGGCGGCTCGAACAGGGCTTCCAGCAGTTTGATGTCCACCCGTTGCATGAGGTGTTGGTAGGTGCCAATGGGGTGGCCGGCACCCAGCGGGGTGGCCGCGTTGGCATAGCTGAGGGGCGCGCACTGCAAAAAGGATTCCACCTGCGCGGCCAGAGCCGGCAGCACAGGTTTGAGCAGCGCGGTCAGCACGCGGAAGGTTTCGATGCAGGTGGTGCAGACATCGTGCAGGCGTGCGTCCATTCCGGGCTGCTTGGCCAGTTCCCAGGGCTTGTTCTGGTCCACGTATTCGTTCACGCGGTCGGCCAGGGCCATGGTCTCGCGGATGGCCTTGCCGTATTCGCGTTCGGCCAGCAGTTCGGCAATGCCGGGCACGGCCTGTTGCAGGCCGTCGAGCAGCGTTTCGCCGTCGGCCGAAATGGCGCCCAGTTGTCCGCCGAAGCGCTTGGCAATGAAGCCCGCCGCCCGCGACGCGATGTTGATGTACTTGCCGACCAGGTCGCTGTTGACGCGGGCCACGAAGTCGTCGGGGTTGAAGTCCACGTCTTCCACGCGGCTGTTGAGCTTGGCGGCCAGGTAGTAGCGCAGCCATTCGGGGTTCATGCCCAGGCCGAGGTATTTGAGAGGGTCCAGGCCGGTGCCCCGGCTTTTGCTCATTTTTTCGCCACCGTTGACGGTGATGAAGCCGTGCACGTTCACCTGCGTGGGCGTTTTGCGGCCACTGAACTGCAGCATGGCCGGCCAGAACA
>JAUVXK010000202.1 GCA_030603635.1 Burkholderiales bacterium
CTGCACCAGCCAGCGCGCCCACAGGTAAAAGCCCAGCAGCGTGAGCCCGGTGAGCACGAACAGCACCATGCGCATCTCGGCGGTGGCCAGCGGCATGCCCAGGATGCGCTTGAAGTCGGTGAAGCCGTTGTTGCCGCCGAAACCGGTTTCATTGCGGAAGAACAGCAGCATGGCCGCAAACGTCAGCGCCTGCGTGATGATGGAAAAGTACACGCCCTTGATGCGCGAGCGGAAGGCAAAGTAGCCGAACACAAAGGCCAGCCCACCGGGCACCAGCACAATCAGCAGCAGCGTGGCGATGAAGCTGTCGCTCAGCATCCAGTGCCAGGGCAGCTCCTTCCAGTCCAGAAACACCATGAAGTCGGGCAGGTCGCTGCCGTACACACCGTCGGTGCCGATCTGGCGCATCAGGTACATGCCCATCACGTAGCCGCCCAAGGCAAAGAACAGGCCGTGGCCCAGGCTCAGGATGCCGGTGTAGCCCCAGATCAGATCCATGGCCAAGGCGCAGATGGCGTAGCACATGATCTTGCCCAGCAGGCCCACCATGTAGTCACTCAGGTGAAAAGGGCTGCCCGCGGGCACCCACAGGTTGAGCACCGGAGCCACCGCGCTCACCACCAGCAGGGCCACGAGGATGGAGCCCCAGCCGGAGCGGGTGAGCAGCGGTCCTTTGGCAGGCAATGACACAGAAGGCGTAACGGTCGAGGCAGTCATGGGAAGGGGTTCCGTGTGCGTGGGTTCAGGCCTGTCGCCCTTTGAGGGCAAAGATGCCCTGTGGCCGCTTCTGGATGAAGACGATGATGAACACCAGCACCGCAATCTTGGCCAGCACCGCACCGGCCCAGCCTTCAATGAACTTGTTCAGCAGCCCCAGGCCCAGCGCAGCGTACACCGTACCGGCCAATTGGCCCACGCCACCGAGCACCACCACCATGAAGCTGTCGATGATGTAGCTCTGGCCCAGGTCGGGGCCTACGTTGCCCACCTGGCTCAAGGCCGCGCCAGCCAGCCCGGCAATGCCGGAGCCGAGCGCGAAGGCGTAGGTGTCGATGCGGGCCGTGTTCACCCCCATGCACGACGCAATGGGGCGGTTCTGCGTGACGCCGCGCACGAACAGGCCCAGCCGGGTGCGGCTGATGAGCAGCGCCACCAACACCAGCACCACCATGGCAAACCCGATGATGATGATGCGGTTCCACGGCAGGGTCAGGTTGCCCATCACCACCACACCGCCACTCATCCAGCTGGGGTTTTCGACGGCCACGTTCTGGGCGCCAAACAGGCTGCGCACCCCCTGCATCAGGATGAGGCTCAGGCCCCAGGTGGCCAACAGGGTTTCCAGCGGGCGGCCATACAGCCAGCGAATCACGCCCCGCTCCATGACCGCACCCACCAGCGCCGACGTGAGGAAGGCCACCGGCAAGGCGGCCAGCAAATACCACTCGAAGGCCCCCGGCAGGTACTGGCGGAACAACCCCTGCACCACGTAGGTGGCGTAGGCGCCGATCATGATCAGTTCGCCATGGGCCATGTTGATCACGCCCATCAGCCCGTAGGTGATGGCCAGGCCCAGCGCCGCCAGCAGCAGGATGGACCCCAGGCTGATACCGGTGAACATCTGCCCCGCGATGTTGCTGCGCACGAGTGCGCGGTCTACCGTGGCCAAGGATTGGGCAATCGCCGCTTTGACAGCAGGTTCGGTCTCGGCCTCCAGCTGGCGCGCCAGCATGCTGCGCACGATGGTCTGGCCCACATCGGCCAGGGCCTCGGCAGCCGCCAAACGTTGTGCCGGGTCGGCGCTGGTCAGCCACAGGGCGGCACGGGCGTCTTCCAGCGTGCTGCGGGCACGGCTGTCCAGCTGGCTGGCGTACTGGGGCGACAAGGCATTGTCGATCAGCGCCAGTTGCGAGTCGTCCGGGGTATTGAACAGGCTGGCCCGCAAACGCAAGGCCGCCTCGCGCTGGCGACGCACATCGTCACCCAGCAAATCCATGCCCGCCAGGGTGCGCTGCACCGCGCCCCGGAAGCGGTTGTTGATCATCACACTGGAAGCCCCATCGGCCGTGACGGACTCACCCGTCACGGCATCGATGGCGGCATCTCCCTCCACGATGAGCACCTGCTCGCCGCGCACCTTCACCACCTCTCGGGCCATGGCGCGAATCAGCGCTTCGGCCCGCTCATCGCCCGAGCCGACCAGTCGACCCATGACTTCAATGCGATCAGAGGTGTCGCCCTCGGCAAAGGCCAGGGCGTCTTCCGGGGAGAGGGCCAGCGCCGCACCGGACCAGGCCAGCATCAGGCCCACGAACAGCCCTGTGAACAGGCTGCCAGGGCGGTGCATCACTCCCCACAAGGCTTGCAGACTCATCGTGGCACTCCCGCTCAGGCGGATTTCTGCGGGGTGTCGGGCTTCTTGTCGTTGCCTTCGATGAACGGGCTCCAGGGCTGGGCACGCACCGGGCCTTTGGTCTTCCACACCACGTTGAACTGGCCGTCGGCGCGCACTTCGCCAAT
>JAUVXK010000045.1 GCA_030603635.1 Burkholderiales bacterium
GACCACGGTTTGACGCCACGAATCGCAGATTTGAAAGTGAACAGGAAAGTCAATGAAATCAACGATCTACCAACACCACCTCCGCGCCAGTGCTAGCTTTTCGTACCGTCACTTATTGCACTGAAAACGAGGAGACCCCAACAAGTCCGGGCAGTTGGCACACCGGCTGATGTACGTCGATCTGGTGATCCTGGATGAACTGGGCTACCTGCCGTTCACGCAGTCGGGCGGTGCGATGCTGTTCCACCTGCTCTCCAAGCTCTACGAGCGAACGAGCGTGGTGATCACCACCAACCTCACCTTCTCGGAATGGAGCAGCGTCTTCGGCGACGCCAAGATGACAACCGCCTTGCTCGACCGCCTCACGCACCACTGCCACATCGTGGAGACAGGCAATGAGAGCTGGCGATTCAAGCACTCCAGTGCCGCTGGCGCGGCACCGTCCAAGCCACGTGCAAAAGCTCAGAAAGGAGATCGAAAAGCAGCAGACCCGATAGACTTATCCACAACCGAGTAGCCAGAACATCCATCAACCCAGTGGCTCAGTATTCGACGTGATCACTGGCTCAGTTGTGCTGATGAATCAACAGGCACGTATCGTTTTTCCTAACAGCGCACCCGTCCTTGATGGACGGCT
The DNA here is from genome assembly GCA_030603635.1 of Burkholderiales bacterium. GTDB lineage: Bacteria > Pseudomonadota > Gammaproteobacteria > Burkholderiales > Burkholderiaceae_C > Tepidicella. Next base: position 638 of record JAUVXK010000045.1, read on the forward strand.
CCGAAGATACATCTCAAACAGTCCACAAACCGTCTACTAAAGCCATTTGAACCAGCGAAAGACCGCTACCAACCCAACACTCATTAGTAAGCAAAGACCTACCAACACCCAGAAGCCATTGGTGGCATCTGCGAACGGCAGTCCCAGAAGATTGGCGCCAAACAGGCCAGTGACAAAGTTCAAGGGCAAGAAGATTGTGGATACCACGGCAAAAACATAAGAGCTTTGGTTCAGCTGTCGCTCCTGAATGCGGTTTGCCTGGTCACTGAGGATATCGATACGGTCACGCAAATTCTCCAGCGTTTCGAGCAACCGCAACAGCTGGTTCAGGTGCTCCTCCAGTCGGCCTCGGTGATTTATATTCAGCGGCGGGACGACGAGAGTTGTCAACGTTTGAAGAACGGCTCGCTGGGGGCCAAGATGACGAAGAAAGCCAGAGATCGCGGTCTGGGTATTGGCCATGCTCGGGCATGCCGCTTCCGTCTGGTGCTGAACCAGAAGGCCGCCGATCAGATCCACCCCATCCTCCAGCATCTCGACCTGCTCGGAAACTTCCGCGAGGTGCTCTTCGATGAGATCGCAAAGGAAGTCACCTGGCGTTGCCGAGCCCCGCCCCTGAGAGATGTCTTCCGCAAGTTCGAGGATGGGATCCACATCCTCCTCGCGGGTCGTGATAACCCGACGCTCATCAATCCAGATTCGCATGGACACCATGTCCTCTGGATGCCCCACTCCATCAGCTCTCAGATGCATCGCTTTGAGCAGAACCATCACACCCTGCCCGTGGACGCGCAACCGCGACCGGGTATCTTCAGAGACCATCGCTGCGGCGATCAGCTTGTCCAGGCCGGTCGCGCTCGAGAGAAAACCTTCCGTCTCGCGGTGGTGGATGCACATGTGCAACCACGACGCACCGCCGGTCATCTGGAGAAGATGGAGGAACCCAGGCGTACGCTCTGCTTCGATCATGGCTCTCAGCCCACGGTGGATTCAACGTCAAGGTTAACGGTATCTCCAACCCGTAGCACGCCACCTACGACGATCCGTGCCGTGGCGCCCCCGTGACCACGCAGCGCGGCGTAACCGCCTTCACCGAGCTCGTCCTCCATGCGTGAACAAGGAGGACATGGCCCCGTGATTTCAATGCGGACCGAACCGCCAATTCGCCAGACAAAGCGCTCTTCCCGGAAAGGTGAATGCATCGCGGCGATGTTGATCCCCGAGATCACGAGGTTGCGCCGCAAACGCTCCGGGGCAATTGGGGCTTGCCCCGTCCAGACCCCGAGCAAGCTGAGGTGCTCAGCCTGGATCAGACTCAGCTCGCGATGGCGTTGCGCATCCGACTGACGAAGCCGCAGGGAGCGGTGATCGCCAATCAGCCCGAGACCCGGTTCGGCCCTGGCCTCCTGCACGGACACAGCGTCCTTGAGGCGATCCGGGCGCAGAACGATGGCACCAAGTCGACCTGTGCCATGAAAGCGCCGGACCAAGTCGCGCAGCGTGCCGCCCATCGTTCAGACTCGAATGAGGTGCATCACAAGACTTCCTCTATGTGCAGTTCGCGTTGCCGGAAGCTGACAACATCACCGGCTCGGGCATCTGCGATCGCTGCGTAGATGGGCGCCTGGGTGGAAATTCCCATGTAGGTGTTGCCGTCGCACTGGAAGGCATCGCTAGCAACCGCAATCACGAACCAACGCCCGTCGATGCGAACCACGGCGCCTGTCTCCACCGAATCCCGGGGACCGAAATCGATCTGACGTAAGACTTCCAGGGCCTCCTGATGATCGTGAATGGGGCATTCGAACGCCTGCGCCAGAGCGGCATTGTTGACGGCCCGCGACGCCGCATCGCTTTCACTGGGTTCATCTCCGCGGCCCGCCGCACCGACCAGGTATTGCGCATAGGTCTGTTCAGCAAACCGCAGGCGCCCTTCGGCAAGGTCCAGCATGGTCTGGCGCAGATGGGTCTTGTTGCTCATTAGGACTCCTTTTTCAGGTCGACGTTTGTTGCGTTGGGGTGAACGGTAGCCGGTGCCAGACGGTGATGGCGTACCAGCCTCGGGGGTCGGTCAGGGTGCAGGTGTTGTCAAACCCGCTTCGGCGTGCGAGGTGTTCGATTGAAGCCAGGGAGTATTTCTGGGATTGCTCTGTATAGATGGTCTCCCCGGCATGGAATACAAACCCTCGGTCAAGGGTTCTGCTGTGGACCACCTGGTCAACTTGGCTCACCAGAAAGCTTCTGGCCACGTGTTCCAGCGGACAGTAGCTGGCGTAGTGCCGAAATTTCGTCAGATCGAAGTCCATGCCCAACTCGCGATTCAACCGCGTCAGCAGATTCAAATTGAACGCAGCGGTCACGCCCTGTGAATCGTCGTATGCTGCGCGCAACATGGCCGGGTCCTTGACCAGATCCAGACCAAGCAGCACAAGGTCACCCGGGCGCAAATGCGAATGCACCCGCTGCAGCAGCTTGACGGCACCGTGTTCGTCGAGGTTGCCCAGATTGCTGCCCAGCAACATTGCAACCTGGCGTCGCCCTTCGGCAATCTGAGGCCAATGCTCGAAATAGTCTCCCAGCACCGGTTCGATGGCCATGCGGGGGAGGTACGTGTCAAAGCGGCGGCTCAGATCCGCTAGGGCGTGTGCGGACACATCCATAGGCCTGTAGATGCAATCCACTTCACGTTGCGCCAGTGCCTGGCACAGCGACAGCGTTTTGGCCCCGTCGCCGCTGCCCAGTTCAATCAGATCGATCGGGCTGCACCGAGGATCTATCCACCGGGAAAGCTCATCCGCGCGTGAGCGCAGCAGCTCGTGCTCAAGGCGTGTGAGGTAGTACTCGGGCAGCGCCATGATCTGCTGAAACAGGCGCGAGCCCTCATCGTCGTAGAACCAAGCGGATGAGAGCGCCTTCTGTGGTCGCGTCAACCCTTGCAGAACATGCTCCGTCAGTCTGTCCCGATCAGTCATGCGGACTCCCGCGAGCGAACAGGACGGATGCCCGTGAACTGCCAACGCAACGGAGCGTGAAAGAAGTTCCGGTATGTCAAACGGGCGTGGCCCGGCGATGTGGCCCAGGACGCTCCGCGCAAGACCTGCTGGTTCACCATGAACTTCCCGTTGTATTCGCCCACTGCGCCCTCGCTGCGGGCAAAACCGGGATAGGGCTGATAGGCACTGCGCGTCCATTCCCATCGACGCCCCCAGTCGAACCGGCTTGCCGCTGCTTCCCACTCGAACTCGGTGGGCAATCGCCACCCCGCCCAATCGCAGAAAGCGTGTGCCTCGTAGTAACTGACATGCGTGACTGGTGCCTGACTGGTCAGCGGCATCACCCCCTGGAGCGTGTAATGACCCCATCCGTCAGGCTGGTTAGGGTCGGGCTGCCAGTACATCGGCGCACGGAATTTAAGCGTTTGCACCCAGTCCCAGCCTTCCGCATGCCAGAGCGAATGGCGCTGATATCCTCCGTCGCGCATGAACTGAAGGTATTCATCATTGGTGACTAGCGCCACACGGATGTCTACTCCTTGAATGAGCGCCAAATGCGATGGCGACTCGTTGTCGAAGGCGAACCCTGGCCCCTGGTGGCCCATGCGAATCGTCTGCCCTTCGACGCTAAGCCAATCGTCCAGTGGTGGGCAGGTTCCATCATGTTCGGCCGTCACATCTTGGGGACCGATGCCCAGAGGGTCATACGCCGGATGCAATGGGTTGTGGCCCAGGATGTACTTGATGTCTGTGATCAGCAACTCCTGATGCTGTTGTTCATGCTGCATGCCCAGCTCTACCAAGGCCGCGACCGCGGGCTCCAGTGGTTCCTTCAGCATACGGCGCATGGACTCGTCCACATGCGCGCGATACGCCATCACCTCAGCCACCGTCGGGCGACTCAAGCTCCCTCGCTGCGGGCGTGCCAGGTGAGCGCCCTCCGATTCGTAGTAGCTGTTGAACAGGTAGCCATACAGAGGATGGAACAGTCGATAGTCCGGCTGTTGTTTCGCGAGGACAAAAGTCTCGAAGAACCACGTGGTGTGGGCCAAGTGCCACTTCGGCGGACTGACGTCGGAAACCGGTTGGGGAACATGGTCCTCGGCACTCAGAGGGGCACACAGACGTTCGCTGCGCGAACGGACAGAGACGTATCGGGTTAGGCGGATGTCTTCAGGTGTCACGGCAGATGAGAAAAAAGAGAGTCAACTTCCGAAGCGCTCGGTGCGGATGGAGACCTCGGGCACATTTAGCCCGGTGACCATATGAACGATGGACTCGACAAAGTCATTACGCCCGCAGATGAAAACCTGCGCAGATTCGGTCGCCACATCACCCAATTGCTGCAATGCCCAAGCAACATCGGCTCCATCAATGCGGCCAACGTGGTCCTGTGCGCGCGGGGCACAGGTATCCCGCGAGAGCGCCAGTCGGCTGCGAAACCGCGGCGTAAACGCTTCCCATCGCTGCAGGGTGGGCCAGAGCAACACTTCGTCAAGATGGCGTGCGGCAACCAACAGCGTTGTATGCGCTTGGCTGTATGCACCCACGCGTTGCGCTGCCATGGACAAAAGGGGAACGACGCCAGATCCTCCCCCAATCAGCAAGGCTGGTCGTGTGTTCGACTCGTCAAGCACAAAATGACCTCCAACCGGTCCGAGGACTTCAATCGTTTCGCCGTGCTGGGCCTTGTCGTGAAACCAGGTGGATACTTCGCCATCGTCCAAACGCTCAATGCCAAGCTCATAGAGCCCGGTACGTTGAGGAGGTGAGAGGAGTGAATAGCTCCGTTGTGCCTGATAGCCGTCTTCCGCTGTCAGTCGGACATCCAAATGCTGGCCCGGCCTCGGGCGAACCCATCTGTCAGGACGCAGCACCACCCGCATGACGCGTGGAGTCAGTGCCTGCAACGCATCGATGCGTGCGGTCTGCCAGCTCAGCCGGTGTTGACCAACAGCCTCATCCATAGCGCTCTTCCTTGAAAGGGTCGCCTCGCATGTGATAGCCCCGCAGTTCCCAGAACCCGGCCTCGTCGCGCTCGTTGAACTGCAGCGCATTGACCCACTTGGCCGACTTCCAGAAGTAGAGATGCGGCACCAACAGGCGTGCCGGTCCCCCGTGCTCGGGCGCGAGCGGTCGGTCGTCGTAGTGCGTTGCGATCATTGCGCGCCCTTGTGTCAGATCGGCCAACGGCACGTTGGTGGAGTAGCCGTCCTGAGAATGCGCCAACACCCAAGGCGTGGGCGCTTCCAGTCCGGCCGCCTGCAACAAGGTGTCCAACGTCACACCGCGCCAGCGGGTGTCGAATTTCGACCAGGTGGTAACGCAATGGATATCGACCACCTGCTCGGTCTGGGGCAGGGCCTGGAATTCGCTCCAGGTCCAAACGCGAACCGGCCGCACACCGACCTTCAAGGTCAAGCGCCAATCGCCAAGCGCCAAGGCTTTTGGGGTGGGGCCCGCAGTCAGCACGGGAAAACCTTCCGTCAGGGACTGTCCTGGCGGAAGTCGACCGCCGTGGTTGTGGACATCGCGATTGCGGCCGCTGAATGAGCGGTTGATGGGCATGGTGTGGGTCCTCCGGCTCACCCAGAACTTGCGGTCAAGGGCTTGCGTCGATCAATGATGGTGGGCAGGAACTCGGTGACCGTCGGGTGAACGGGCAATGCATCCCGGACCAACTTCCAGGTGCCGCCACTGGCCATCACCAGACCGATCGCCTGAATGATCTCGTCCGACTGGATCCCGAGCATGGTCGCTCCGAGGAAATGACCACTGTCCTCATCGATGAGGAGCTTGATCTTGCCCACGGTTTCGCCTTCTTCCTTCGCGCGACTGACGTCCTTCATGGCGTGAACCGCCTGGGAAATGCGTCGCCCTTCGGTCACGAGTTTTCGCGCGTCGGCCTCATAAAGACCGACGTGGGCCAGCGGAGGATCGGTAAACATGGCATAAATGCCGACGCGCGCGGCGGCGCTGCGTTGCCCTCCGGCCAGGTTCTCCGCCACGATGTCCTGATCGTGGTAGCTGGTGTGGGTAAAGGCCCCGCGCTGATTGATGTCACCCAGCGCCCAGATGCCGGGAACCGCGGTTTCGAGCCGGTCGTTGGTGACCAGGTAGCCTCGCGCACTGACCTCCAGGCCCACCGTTTCCAGGCCCAGACAGTCGGTGTTCGGTATTCGCCCGGTGGCCACCAGCAGGTGGCTGCCATCCACGCTGCGGCCACCAGCCAACTGCACCCGCACGCCAGCGTCGTTGTCCGCCTTGCCGACCCGCTCAATGCGCACGCCGGTGTTCACTTCGATGCCTTCCGCTGTCAGCATTCCGGTCACAGCGGCTGCAATGTCCTCGTCCTCGCGGGCCGTGAGGCGGGGCCCTGTTTCCAGAATGGCAACCTCACTTCCCAGCCGCCGAAAGATCTGAGCCATCTCCAGGCTGATGTATCCACCGCCGATGATCACCAGCCTGGACGGTAATTCACGCAGCGCCAACAGCCGTTCGTTGTCCAGGAACGGCAGCTCGTCCAGCCCAGGCACCGGCGGAACAAAGGGACGTGTGCCGGTGTTCAGCACCACCTTGGGCGCCACCAGCTGATGCTCGCCGGCCAGCACCACGAACTGTTCGCCTTCACGGCCCGCCAGGCGACCGCGCGCCTTGATGATGGTGAGTCCTTCCAACTGGCCCAGCCAGGCCTGCAGGCCAGAGCGAGCCTCCTCCACCCGGCGTTGCATGCGCTCCATCGCTGCCCTGAAGTTGACCTGGACCGACCCGGTTTGCACACCGAATTCGCTGGCCCGGCGCGCCATGTGAGCCACACGAGCCGACTTGCGTAGGGTCTTGGTTGGGGTGCAGCCCCGATTGACACAGGTACCACCCAGGTCACGCTCCTCGATGAGCGCCACCTTCATACCCCGGGCAACGAGTGTCGCGCCCAGAAAGGGACCGGCCTGACCGGCTCCGATCACGATCGCGTCGAACCTCTGTTCCCCGCTCATGGCCGCACCTCGACACCGCGCCAGAACGCCACCCTGCCGGTCACCGCCTCCGCACCAGCCTTGGGCGACGGGTAGTACCACGCCGCGTCAGCGTTCACGTCTTCGCCGACCACGACGTCGTAGTAGCTGGCCCGCCCCTTCCATGGACAGGTGGTGTGCGTATCGCTTGGTTTGAAATGTTCCGGGCGCAACGCGTCGTGTGGGAAATAGGCGTTGCCTTCAACTTCCACGATGTCATCGCTCTCAGCGATGGTGGTGCCTTTCCAGATGGCTCTCATGCTCCGTCTCCTTCGTTTGTGTGTGGTTGGGATCAGTCCCGAATCAGTGTGGTGGTGATCACCGGATGGTTCTCCAGCGTTCGATGCACGGGGCAACGATCGGCGATGCGCAACAGGTCCTGTCGCTGGCTTTCACTCAACGGTCCGCTCAGCAGGAGCTGCCGCGTGACGTGGTCAACCTGTCCCGAGCGATCCCCGCACTCCTGGCAATCGGTCGCGTGCGCGCGCTCATGACGCAACCTGACCTGGACATCCTTGAGCGCATAGCCTTTTCGCTTGGCGTACTGGCGCAATGTCATGGACGTGCAGGCGCCCAGCGACATCAGCAGAAGTTCATAAGGATCGGGCCCGCGTTCGCCACCACCCACTTCCTTGGGCTCATCGGCGTCGAGGTGGTGCGGACCTGCTCGCATCGATCGCCAGAAGGCGTGATCGTGCTCCCCCACCCACACCTCGCCCGCACGAAGGTCCGACGGCGCATCGTTTCGCTCGGCTCGCATCGGCAGAAACCGCGAGGCCCAGGCGCCAATCAGGTCAGCCGCATACTGCGCATCGGCCGGGCGCGTGAGCAGATGGTCCGCATCGTCCAGGCTGATGAAACTCTTAGGATGTCTGGCCGCCTTGAACAGGTCCTGTGCCTCGCCGATGTCCACCACCGCGTCACTTGGCGCGTGCATAACCAGCAAGGCCGCGCGAAGCCCCTTGACCGGGTTCTCGTGGGCTTGGGCCTGGAGCTCTTCAATGAAGGCCGGCGCGATCCTGAACGCCCGGCCGCCCAGGTCGACCTGGATCTGCCCATCCTCTTCGGACTTGGTCGGACCGAAGTGACGAAGCACATGGTCGGCCGTCGCGGGTGCGCCCAGCGTGCAAACCGCCCGTATGCCGTCGAGGCGGGCAGCCGCCGCGATGGCCGCCGTCCCCCCCAGGCTGTGTCCGACCAACAGTGCAGGCATGCCGATCGTGCTCTGCATCCAGTGCACCGCCGCCACAATGTCCGCCACGCTGGACGAAAAGCCACCGCGCCCGAAGTCGCCTTCGCTCTCGCCCAGACCGGTGAAATCAAAGCGCAGCGTGGCGATGCCCTGCTGAGCCAGCGCCCGGCTGATGCGGGTCGCGGCGAGAGAGTTCTTTCCGCAGGTAAAGCAGTGGGCAAACACCGCCAGGGCTTGTAACGGTGCATGGTCCGGGCGTTCCAAGACACCCACCAGCAGACCCTGGCTGCTGCCAGCGAAGCCTACCTTTTCGCTGCTCATGCTTTCTCCAGTGCCAGGGCGTTGATGCAGTAGCGCAGACCGCTGGGCTTGGGTCCGTCGGGAAACACGTGACCCAGGTGGGCGTCGCAGACGTTGCACGTCGTCTCCACCCGCACCATGCCGTGGCTGTTGTCTCCGTGATAGCCCACCAGACCCGGGGCAATGGCCTGCGTGAAGCTGGGCCAGCCGCTGCGGCTGTCATATTTGGTCGACGCATCGAATAGTTCAGTGCCGCAGCACACGCACCGGTAGATCCCGGGCGAAAACAGCGTACACATCGAGGAGCTGTGCGCCCGTTCGGTGCCCTTGAGCCGCGTGATTCGGAACTGCTCGGGCGTCAGCTGTTGGGCCCACTCGGCTTCGCTGCGCTCAACTCGGCGCGGTGGCGTCGGGTTGCCCGTTTCCACCAGTTGAATCACTCCTTTCCAAGTCAACATGTCGGGCCCAGGCTCCGGTGCCGCCGGTTCGTTTTCCAGCCGCTTGAGAAAGGTGACGAGCTTGTCGGCGTCGATTCGGAAATGGTTGTAGACCACTCTGCCATCGGGATCGATCAGAATGAACCAGGGTGTGCCGCCGTTGCGGTAGCGGCGCATCAGCTCCGAACCCGCGCCGTCCTGTTCGTCACCGGCGTCGTGCCCGAAGGGAATGCCCAGCGCGTAGCGGGAGTGATTGGCCAGCATGCGCTCCCAGGTGTTCGAACCGAAGTCCTCGAACACGGTCTGGACTGCGGCGAACCCGACGAAGTCGCTCCCCCGAAACGCGTCGACCACCCGGGCAAGCGCCGGAAAGCCGGTCGCATGGCACCCCGGGCAGGCGTCCTGAAAACAGAAGATGAGCTTGAACCGGCCGGGCATGCGGTCCAGGTCGAAGTGTTCCAGCGCCTGGCCCGACGCGTCCACCCACCGGGTCACACCCAGGGGAGCGGCCGCTTCGCCAAGGACACCGGGTTCCTGTTTCGTTGTGGTCATGCGAAGTCTCCTTTCAGAAATCGTTGGGTACCCCAATCAGGTGCCGCAGAAGGTGCGGTGGGCTGCGGCCACTTCGGGCGAGGCCGGCAGCGTGAATGGCCGCGCGGACTCCACCGTCTCGTACGGCCGCCCCAGCACCGCCAGCAGGCGCTCGAACGGACCGAGGTCGGCCTCGTCCACGGCACTCGACAGCGCCGCCTCCACCTGGTGATTGCGCGGGATCACGAAGGGATTGACCGACCACGCCGTTGCGGCGCAGTCCTGCAAGGTCCTTCCCTCCCGGGCCATGCGCTGGCGCCAGCGCGCCAGCCAGTCCGAGAGCGCCGGGCGCTCCCGTCCGAACAGGTCGTGCAGTGCGGCATCCGGCCCCGTGATGGCGTCGGACAGGAGGCGGAACGCCAGCGTGAAGTCCACCTTTTCCCGCTGCAGCAGCTGCAGGAAGTCGTCCGCCAGGGCGCGGTCGTCCGGCTCTTCAGCGGCCAAGCCCAGCTTGGCGCGCAGCTGCCCGGTCCAATGCCGGTCAAAGCGCACGGCAAACCCGGCCACCACCTGTTCCACCCGTTCCACGACGTCGATATCGCGGGCGTCCAGAACCGGCAGCAACGCTTCGGCCAGACGGGCCAGGTTCCATTGCGCCATGGCCGGCTGCTGGCCGTAGGCATATCGCCCCTGACGGTCGATCGAGCTGAACACCGTGGCCGGATCGAAACCCTCCATGAACGCACACGGACCATAGTCGATGGTCTCGCCCGAAATGCTCATGTTGTCGGTGTTCATCACCCCGTGGATGAAGCCCACGCCCATCCAGCGTGCAATCAGCTGCGCCTGCCGCTCACAGACGGCCTCCAGCATCGGAATGGGCTTGTCGGAAAGCTTGGCGAGGGCGGGGTCATGCCGCGCCACGGCATAGTCGAGCAGCCGCCGAAGCATCACCTCCTCCTCCCGCGCCGCGAAGAACTCAAAAGTGCCCACCCGCAAGTGGCTGGCCGCCACGCGCACCAAGATCGCCCCGGGGGGCGAGCCCTCGCGGTTCACCCGCTCACCGGTCCGGATCACCGCCAGCGCACGCGTCGTGGGAATGCCCAACGCGTGCATGGCCTCGCCCATGAGGTACTCGCGCAGCGCCGGGCCCAGTGCCGCCTTGCCATCGCCACGGCGCGAAAACGGCGTACGGCCCGACCCCTTGAGGGCCAGGTCCCGACGCTGTCCTGCCGTGTCGATGAGTTCCCCGAGCAGCAAGGCGCGGCCATCCCCCAAGTGTGGCGAGAACTGGCCGAACTGGTGTCCCGCGTAGGCCTGCGCCAGCGGCGCCGCCTCAGCCGGCATTTCCACGCCGGACAGCCACGCCAGACCGGTCGCAGACTTCAGCGTCGCCGGCTCCAGCCCCAGCTCCAGCGCCAGGGCGTCGTTGAACTGCACCCAGGCCGGGGCCGGGGACGGCTCGGGCTTCCAAGGCACATAGAACCCCTGCATGTCCCGGAAGAAGCTGTTGTCAAACGGCAGCCGAAACGCCGGGCCCGTCCCCGGCGTCTTCGGCTCCGACACGGCCTTTGGTGTGGACGCACGCATGACTTCAGGCCGCCTTGAGACCATCGTTCGAAGCGCCGAACGCCCCGATCAGCTGCCGCTCGTCGAGCTCGAAGTCGCTGTAGAGCACCTCGTCCAGCGGATCGATCACCAAAAACCACGGCGTGCCGCGCGTCCCGTAGTCCGCCATGAGCGACGACGCGCGTCCGATCGCAGGGTCGTGTCCGAACGGAATGTTCAAGCCGTAGCGCAACTGCGTCTCGCGCAGGCGCTCGAAGGTGTTGGACTCGGCGCCCTCGAACACGGTCTGCACCGCGGCAAACGCGAAGCCGCGATCGCCCAACGCCTTGATCAGCTTCTGCAGGGTCGGAAAGCCATGGCTGTGGCAGCCCGGACACCAGTGCTGGAAGCAGAAGATCACTTTGAACCCGTCGCCCAGATCGGACAGCTTCAGCGGTGCCATGCTGCGCCCTTCGCCGTCGATCCACCACGGCACCCGCAGCTCGGGCGCCTGTTGAATGCACCGGGATTGCATCACCATCTCCTCAGGAAAAAAACAGACACACCGGGTCGGCCCGCCCACTGGCGCGCCGACCCCCACCGTTCTTGAGCGTTGGCCGTCAGCCGATCTCGCGTCGCGGCAGCTTCCAGCCCGCACGGGGGTAGTGGCAGGTGTAGCCGTTGGGGTGCTTGACCAGGTCGTCCTGATGCTCGGGCTCGGCCTCCCAGAACGGCCCCGCGGGCGCGAGCTCGGTGACCACCTTGCCCGGCCACAAACCCGAGGCATTCACATCGGCAATGGTCTGCTGCGCCGTGGCCAGCTGCTCGTCCGAGGTGTAGAAAATGGCCGACCGGTAGGAACTGCCGCGGTCATTGCCCTGGCGCCCCGGGGTGCTCGGATCGTGGATCTGGAAGAAGAACTCCAGCAGGTCGCGAAAGCTCGTCTGCGTGGGGTCGAACTCCACCTCCAACGCCTCGGCGTGGGTGCCGTGGTTGCGGTAGGTGGCGTTGGGCACATCGCCGCCGCTGTAGCCCACACGGGTGCGCAACACGCCAGGCAGCTTGCGCACCAGGTCCTGCATGCCCCAGAAACAACCGCCGGCCAGGACTGCTTTTTCGCTCGGGTTCATCGTGATCTCCTTCAAAGTTCTGCCTCAAGGCATTGAACCTGAAGTCGGGTCCGTTCGGCACAGCACAACGGCATTCGGCGTCCGCATCACGCCACCGATCGTCCAGAACCAGGGCGCGATGGACCTACGGCTGACTCAGATGCTCCATCTGCCAAGCGCTGGGCGATTGCCCCGAGGCCCGTTGAAACGCTCGCGCGAATGCGGTGGCATTACCGTAGCCCACCTGAGAGGCCACCGCCTTCACTGCCTGCCCTTGCGCGAGTAGGTTGCGGGCAACCGCCATGCGCCAGTGGGTCAAGTAGGTCAACGGCGGTATGCCCACCACCTGGACAAAGCGCAGGGCAAAGGCAGACCGGGACAGGTGCGCCAGCTCCGCCATGCTGTCAAGCGTCCAGTCGTGCTCTGGCGATTCGTGCAGCATGGACAGCACCACACCCAGACGGCTGTCGACCATGGCCTCCAGCACACCGCCGGACAGCAGTTGCCGATCAATCAGGTGACGCACAAGCACCACGAAGGTGTATTGCAGCAGGCGGTCGATCGCTGCCCGATAACCAAAAGCACGTGCCTCGGCCTCCTCGAACAGCAGCTCTACCGGTCGCTGCAGCGATGACGTGGCGGTCAAGTCAATCACCGTGACGTCCGGCAAGATCATGTCCAGCGGCGGCGCCAATTCACTGAGGGTGGCGCACATCAGGTCCACCCCCTGCGGCCCTGAGCCCTGAACCCAGTGCTCCAACGCGCGGGGAAGCAACAGCACGCTGGGCGCCCGCACGTTCAGCGGCGCAAAGCCCTTGCGCGTCAGTTGCAGCTCGCCGCGACTCAGCAGGTGCATCGTCCCCTGCTTGAGGCCGTCAGCCTCGGATCCCTGCGTCAGGGTACAGAGATTTCCCGAGAAAAACATGCGCGCCGTGGGGGTGAACCGTAACAGCTGGTTCAGCAGAGAGGCGTTCGGCAAGGGAGTGCTTTGGTTCAAGCGCGTGACACCTGTTGTGGGTTAGACCTTGATTATCTTGGAGCTTCCGCCTCTCCTTAGAATGACTGCATGCCCCCCCCGTCCCTTTCGTCCAGCATCTCTCGACACCACCAAGCTCCCGCAGAAATTGAGGGCCAGGCGCTCAGGACGTCAAACTTCCTGCGCCAGGTCATCGAGAAAGACCTCGCCACCGGCACCTACGCCCAGCGCCAGTGGGGCGGCGGCCCGGGTGATGCCGCCTTCCACGCCGCTGGCCAGCCCGACCCGGCCAAGATCCGCACCCGCTTCCCGCCCGAACCCAACGGCTACCTGCACGTGGGCCACGCCAAGAGCATCTGCCTGAACTTCGGCCTGGCGCGCGACTACGGCGGCGTCTGTCACATGCGCTTTGACGACACCAACCCCGAGAAGGAAGAAAAGGAGTACGTGGACTCCATCCTCGACGCGGTGCAGTGGCTGGGCTTTAACTGGCAGAGCAGCTTCAACGGCAAGACCGAAGACCACCTGTACTACGCGTCGAACTACTTCGACTTCATGTACCGCGCGGCCGAATACCTTATCACCGCCGGCCACGCCTATGTGGACGAGCAGACAGCCGAAGACATGCGCATCAACCGCGGCGACTTCGGCAAGCCCGGCGTGGACAGCCCCTTCCGCAGCCGCAGCCCGGAAGAGAACCTGGCCCGCTTCCGCGAGATGCGCGACGGCAAACTGGCCGACGGCGCCGCCGTGCTGCGCGCCAAGATCGACATGGCCTCGCCCAACATCAACATGCGCGACCCGGCCATCTACCGCATCCGCCGCGCCACGCACCACAACACGGGCGACGCCTGGTGCATCTACCCCATGTACACCTTCGCGCACCCCATCGAGGACGCGCTGGAGCAGATCACCCACAGCATCGCCACGCTGGAATTTGAAGACCAGCGCCCGTTCTACGACTGGTTGCTGGAGCGTTTGTGCGAAGGCGGCCTGCTCAAGGCCCCACCGCCGCGGCAGTACGAATTTGCGCGCCTGAACCTGACCTACGTGATCACCAGCAAGCGCAAGCTGGCGCAGCTGGTGAACGAGAAGAAAGTCAGCGGCTGGGACGACCCGCGCATGCCCACCATCGTCGGCCTGCGCCGCCGCGGCTACACGCCCGAGGCCATCCAGCTGTTTGCCGAACGCATCGGCGTGACCAAGAGCGACTCCTGGATCGACTACAGCACGCTCGACGGCTGCCTGCGCGAAGACCTGGAAAACAAGGCCCACCGCGGCATGGCCGTGCTTGACCCCGTCAAGCTGGTGCTCACCAACTGGGCCGAAGTGTTCGGCTCTGACGGCTACACCGAAGACTGCACCCAGCCCGCCCTGCCCCACAGCACCATTGCCGAAGGCCAGACGCCGCCGCCTGACCGCGTCTTCAAGATCGGCAAGGACGTGTGGATCGAACGCGAAGACTTTGAAGAAGTGCCGCCCAAGGGCTACAAGCGCCTGTTCCCAGGCAACGTGGTGCGCCTCAAAGGCGGCTACGTCATCGAATGCACGGGTTGCGCCAAAGACGCCGAAGGCAAAGTGACCGAAGTGCACGCCAAGGTCATCCCCGGCACCAAGAGCGGCACCCCCGGCGCCGACAGCGTCAAGGCCAAAGCCGCCATCACCTGGGTGGGCAACGCCGACGGGGTGAGCGCCGAAGTGCGCCTGTACGACCGCCTGTTCACCGACCCGCAACCCGACGCGGGCGGCAAGAACTTCCTGGACGCGCTGAACCCCGACAGCCTGAAGGTGGTGACGGCGGTTGTGGAGCCTTCACTGGCTGCAGCGAAGCCAGACCAGAAATTCCAGTTTGAGCGCCACGGCTACTTCGTGGCCGACCGTGCGGACCACGGGGTGGGCGGGAAAGTGGTGTTCAACCGGGTGACGGGGTTGAAGGATCGTTGGAATTGATCGCTATTCCCACTCTGTGCTTGCTTAATGCCTCGTACAAATCGTCTTTGTTGAAGACATCGCCTTGCACCACTTCACTCTCAGAATCTGGGGGTAGCTATCTACTCCGTTTTGGCGAGTAGGTGAACAGATCCGGAACAACGCGCGGTTGACACGGCCACATAGGAGTTGCGGAGCGTTTGCCCGGTAAACCTGTCTTGAATCGTCCCGAGGAGATTCGAACGCGCTGCCTAAAGCAACCACGCAAGCAACGTGAGCCGTTTTTCGACACCGACGAATCTGTGCATGCGCTGGTTATGGTCGAAAAGTGAGGCGCTCTACCAAATCGCAAAAACGGCAGGAAGTACATGGGTGTGTGGCATACCTCCCCCGACAACAGGGCGCACGCTTTACGACAAGTTGATGCGGTGTCTGGGCGAGATTGCCCATACGCACGATACCGACTGAAGTACCCGCCACCAACTTCGGCGACTAGGATGGCCATAATGAGCCAAATCCAACGGGGTCTACGGTTCCAGCAATTGCACACTGCCGAGGCCATCTTTCTGATGCCCAACGCTTGGGACGTTGGTAGTGCGCTGATGCTCGCGTCCTGCGGCTTTCCCGCTATCGCCACTACGAGTGCAGGCGTGGCTTTCTCGCTGGGATTCCCTGATCAAGAAGCTGCTGTGAGCAGGGAGACCATGCTGGATCGCGTGGGGTCCATTGCTGCGGCAAGTCCACTTCCTGTCTCCGCCGATCTCCAGTCGGGCTACGGTGCGAGCCCTGAAGAGGTTGGAGAAACCATCGCGGCTGCGATTCGTGCTGGTGTGGTGGGCGCGAACATCGAGGACTACAGCGGCAATCCTGCGCAAGCCCTGTTCGACAGAGAGCACGCTGTCGCGCGCGTTCGGGCAGCAAGACGCGCCGCGGACGCGTCGGGAGTTCCTTTTGTTCTGACGGCCCGATCCGATGTCTACCTGACTGGTGCGAGCAATGTTTTTGCAGAGGCCGTCGAGCGATGCAATGCGTACCGAGAGGCGGGTGCGGATTGCCTCTTTGTGCCGGGGGCTTCCGACCCCAAGACCATCGAAGCGCTCGTCCGGGAGATCAATGCCCCCCTCACCGTGGTCATGGGCCTGACAGGTTCACCTCTCACCGTGCCCCAACTCGGATCTTTGGGGTCTCCTCGTTTTCAGTGCAATAAGTGACGGTACGCAAAGCTAGGGATGGTGTTCAAAACGCCCTTGGCGGCGGCGATTGAGGCGAGATATTCCGCATGATGACGAATCCGGCGTTTTTAGGGTCGCAAACAAGGGCATTTCACCCTTGCTGTTGGCCTTTTGGCCGATTGCGGACGCACTCATCCCTGCAGCCCCTGCAAAAGACTGCGCCGAGCCATCCACAGATTGCTCAGCGCAAACAGCGTCACCAGGTTGGCCGTGTTCTTGGCCAGCCCGCGGTACTTGACCTTGGTGTAGCCGAACTGCCGTTTGAGGACGCGGAATGGGTGCTCCACCTTGGCCCGGATACGTGCCTTGGCCTGCTCCAGCTTGTCCAGGATGGCGCCCATGGGCGTGCTCTTGTCCAGCGCACGGCGCTTGCCCGGGCGCATCGCCACATGCCACTGGGCAGTGATGCCTTGCGTCTCTTCGCGCTTGGTCACGCCCTGGTAACCCGCATCGGCAAACACATCGGTTTCCTCACCATGGACCAGCTTGCTGGCCTGCGTCACATCATTGACGTTGGCAGCAGTGCCCACCACGGTGTGAACCAGCCCAGAGTCGGCATCTGCGCCAATGTGGCATTTCATTCCAAAGTGCCACTGGTTACCCTTCTTGGTCTGATGCATCTCGGGGTCGCGCTCGCCAGTGCTGTTCTTGGTCGAGCTGGGCGCAGCAATCAGGGTGGCGTCGACCACGGTGCCTTCGCGCAGCATCAAACCTTTGTCGGTGAGCGTGGCATTGACGGTGGCCAGGATTTGTTCGGCCAGTTGGTGTTCTTCCAGCAGGTGACGGAACCGCAGGATGCTGACCCGATCAGGGATGCGCTCCACACTGCTCAGCCCCACAAACTCCCGGTACAGCGCCGTCTCGAACAGGGCCTCTTCCATGGCCAGGTCGGACAACCCGAACCATTGCTGGACGAAGTGGATGCGCAGCATGGTTTCCAGCTCGAACGGCGGGCGCCCTGTCTTGGCTCGCGGTGCGTGCGGCGCAATCAGCCCGAGCAGCTCAGACCACGGCACCACCAGATTCATCTCGTCCAGAAATACGGCTTTGCGCGTGCGCCGCTTGCTGAGGTTCAGTCCAAGGTCTTGTTGCTTCATGAGCATATTGTCAGGCGCGGCGCAGCCCTTCAGACGGCGGCAGTGCCAGAGTTTTGAACACCATCCCTAATGGCAGATTACGACTCAGAAGAGCCGGTCAGCTCTTCAAGGTCATCGTCGGATGTGCAGCGGGGGACTAAACCGCTCGCGCGGTAGTCTCCGAGCATGGATTGTTGGTTGACGGCGTAGGCACTCATGGCGATGTTGTGAAGTGAGGCAATTGGCCTCGTTCACGACAGGAGCAACGCCATGAATGCACCCCGACAGACCATCTCGCCCTTGCGGCTGCGCATGCTCGAAGACATGCGTATGCGCAAGCTCGCGCCCAGAACCCAGACAGGGTATATCCGCGCCGTGCGCCGCTTCACTGCCTACCTGGGTCGGCCTCCGGACACAGCCACCGTCGAGGACCTGCGCAACTTCCAGCTCCACCTGGTAGATCAGGGCACAACGCCCGCCACACTCAACGCCACCATTTCCGGGCTGAAGTTCTTCTGTGATGTCACCTTGAGTCGCCCCGAGCTCATGGCCAAGATGCAGCCGGTGCACATTCCCAGAACGCTGCCCGTGATCCTCAGCCGCGAAGAGGTAGCCCGCCTGATCGCGGCGGCGGCCAACCTCAAGCACCAGACTGCACTGTCACTGGCCTATGGCACAGGCTTGCGGGTCAGCGAAGTCGTCGCACTCAAGGTGGGTGACATCGACAGCGAGCGCATGACGCTTCGTGTCGAGCAGGGCAAGGGCAGCAAGGATCGGTACGCCATGCTCTCTCCCGTCCTGCTTGAACGCCTGCGGGTCTGGTGGCGCGTGGCCCGTGCTCAAGGCAAGATGCTCGACGGGGGCTGGCTCTTTCCCGGGCTCAACCCAGTCGAGCCGCTGACAGCGCGTCAACTCAACCGCGCCGTGCACATGGCAGCCGACGCGGCCCATATCGACAAGCGCGTGACCATGCACACGCTGCGCCACAGCTTTGCCACCCATCTGCTGGAACAGAAGGTGGATATCCGGGTGATTCAGGTCCTGCTGGGCCACAAGAAGCTGGAGACCACGGCCATGTACGCCCAGGTGGCCACCGACATCCTGCGTGAGGTGGTCAGCCCGCTGGATCAGTTGAACTCGGCGTAGGCCCACCATGGCCACCGCTGCCCTGGAGGTGGCGGACATCTTCCGCGCCCATGGGCCCGAATGGCGACACGCCCAGCGCAACCATCTGAGTCTGGGTCAACTCAAGGTCATGACCGCCATCGAGCAGTGCCGCAGCGCGGCACTGGGTGGGCATGTGCTGCGCTGTTCGGATTGCCAGCGCCTGCAGGTGGCTTACAACTCCTGCCGCAACCGGCATTGCCCCAAGTGCCAGGCGGCAGCCGCCCAACGTTGGCTGCAGGCGCGCCAGGCCGATCTGCTGCCGGTGGACTACTTCCATGTGGTCTTCACATTGCCCGCTCCCATCAGCGACATTGCGTATTACAACAAGGCCGTCATCTACGGCCTGCTGTTTGAGGTGGCGGCCGAAACGCTGCGCACCATCGCGGCCGACCCCAAGCACCTGGGGGCGCAAGTCGGCGTCACGCTGGTGTTACATACCTGGGGATCGGCACTGACCCACCACCCCCATGTGCATGGCATCGTGCCCGGGGGAGGACTGTCACTGGACGGGCAACGCTGGGTGGCTTGCCGCCCAGGCTTCTTCTTGCCTGTTCGGGTGCTCTCCCGGTTGTTCCGACGGCGCTTTCTGGAGGAGTTGACTGCTGCCCACCGCAAAGGCCAGTTGCAGTTCTTCTCCGAGCATGCTGGACTCGCTGACCCAGCGGCATTCCAGTGCTGGTTGGCACCGTTGCGGCAGTGTGAATGGGTGGTCTATGCCAAGAAGCCGTTCGCTGGTCCCAGCGCGGTACTGGCATACCTGTCTCGGTACACCCACCGGGTGGCCATCTCCAACTCGCGGCTGCTCGCACTCGACGAGCGTGGCGTGACGTTTCGCTGGAAGGACTACCGCGACAGGGGCAGGACGCGTCACAAGACGATGACGTTGAGTGCGCAGGAATTCATGCGTCGCTTCTTGCTGCATGTGCTGCCGCCAGGGTTTCACCGCATTCGGCACTATGGGATGCTGGCCAACACCCATCGGCGCGACTGCATTGAGCTGGCACGCCAGTGCTTGAACGTGATACCCGCATCTCCGGCCTCGGGCACCAGTGACTCAGTGCAGCTGGTACGCCCTACCTTTGTCTGTGTTCATTGCGGGGCGGCGATGCACATCATCGAGACGTTTGTACGCGGCCAGTCAGTTCAACTGCCGCCACAACGGGCGCCGCCATGAGATCCCTCGCACTACACCTTGTGAGCTTGCTTGAAACGGAGCCATCTGGGCCCCGTGGGATCTCCCGTGCGCCATGTGGAAACTGGCCTGCTCACATGGTCCTGAGCCCCTGGCCCAGCCGCTGCAAGGGCAAAAACGCGATACAGAATGGGCAAGCACGGATGCCTCAGCACGCCACGATGGCCTCCTTGGCGCTGGGGATCACCGTCAAATCCCCATAGGAGCAAGCTGGTCTGCCCAGATCGGCACTCCCCGCGGTTTCCTCCCCCGAGGCTTGCACGACACCCACCCTTCGTGAATGCGCTGCCCCCGTGGTGCACCTGCGCGGGCGGGTGTCCTACAACCCTTAACTA
>JAUVXK010000126.1 GCA_030603635.1 Burkholderiales bacterium
CAAGACTCCCCGGGAAGGCGTGGTGGGCTGGGACGACAAGTGCAAGGGCCGCATCGAGTTCCAGAACAGCGAGCTGGACGACCTGGTGATCGCGCGCCCGGACGGCACGCCAACCTACAACTTCTGCGTCTGCGTGGACGACATGGACATGCGCATCACCCACGTGATCCGTGGTGACGATCATGTGAACAACACGCCGCGCCAGATCCACATCTTCGAGGCCCTGGGTGCTCAGGTGCCCGTGTTCGCCCACCTGCCCACCGTGCTGAACGAGCAGGGCGAGAAGATGAGCAAGCGCAATGGGGCCAAGCCCGTGACGCAGTACCGAGACGAAGGCTTCCTGCCCGACGCCATGGTGAACTATCTGGCGCGCCTGGGTTGGAGCCATGGCGACGACGAAATCTTCAGCCGTGAGCAGTTTCTGCAGTGGTTTGACCTGGACCATCTGGGCCGCAGCGCTGCCCAGTTTGACGAAGCCAAGCTGCGCTGGGTGAACAGTCAGCACATGAAGCTGACGGCGGACGACGCGCTGGCGGAGCTCGTGGTGGAGCAGCTGGCGAAAGAGGGTGTGCAAGCCGACGAGCGCCTGCCGGCCATCTGTGGCCTGTTCAAGGACCGTTGCGACACCACGGTGGCGCTGGCGGGCTGGGCACGGTGGTTCTACGTGCCGGCTCAGCCTTCCCCCGAGGTGCTGGCCCAGCACGTGACCGATGCCGTCAAACCCGTCCTGTCGGATCTGGCCCAGCGACTGGCCACCGTGGAATGGAGCAAGGAAGCGATTGCGGCCGCGCTGAAGGCATCCCTGGCGGCGTTTGGCCTTAAGATGCCTGCCCTGGCCATGCCGGTGCGCGTGTTGGTCATGGGTACCCCTCAGACGCCTTCGGTGGACGCGGTGCTGTGGCTGCAAGGGCGCGAAAAAGTGCTGGCCGCGCTTCAAAAGGGCTGAAATTCGGTATAGAATCCAAGTCTTGCCAAAACAAAGGCAGCCATGGGGGTATAGCTCAGCTGGGAGAGCGCTTGCATGGCATGCAAGAGGTCAGCGGTTCGATCCCGCTTACCTCCACCAAATGGTCTGTTTTTGGGCGGCAAACAAGTTTTCTAGGTTTGACCCTATCGTCTAGAGGCCTAGGACATCACCCTTTCACGGTGAGTACCGGGGTTCGAATCCCCGTAGGGTCGCCACTCAGGAGTGGTAGTTCAGTTGGTTAGAATACCGGCCTGTCACGCCGGGGGTCGCGGGTTCGAGCCCCGTCCACTCCGCCAACGTTTTTGCTAGGTTTTGACCCTATCGTCTAGAGGCCTAGGACATCACCCTTTCACGGTGAGTACCGGGGTTCGAATCCCCGTAGGGTCGCCAAGTTCGTAGCCGCTTGGCTTGCGTCAGCAAGCGAAGGCTGCCTGCCAGGAGTGGCAGTTCAGTTGGTTAGAATACCGGCCTGTCACGCCGGGGGTCGCGGGTTCGAGCCCCGTCCACTCCGCCAGTGTCTTTGGGGGTATGGCTCAGCTGGGAGTGCGCTTGCATGGCATGCTAGAGGGCAGCGGTGCGATCCCGCTTACCTCCACCAAAGTTTTCTAGGTTTGACCCTATCGTCTAGAGGCCTAGGACATCACCCTTTCACGGTGAGTACCGGGGTTCGAATCCCCGTAGGGTCGCCAACCACGCACATCTGCCAGGAGTGGTAGTTCAGTTGGTCAGAATACCGGCCTGTCACGCCGGGGGTCGCGGGTTCGAGCCCCGTCCACTCCGCCATTGCGCTTGAGCCGTTGCTGTCTCGCACGCGACGGCTTTGTCGTTTTCGGGCCTCATCAGGGCGTAACATTCGGCGCCATGGAGACCGTTCCCCGCCATGTGCTGCCGGTGCTGGTGATCGCGCAATTTGCCGGCACCTCGCTCTGGTTTGCTGTCAATGCGGTCATGCCTGACCTGCAGCGCGAGCTGGGATGGTCCGAGGCCACCGTCGGCGCCCTCACGGCGGCGTTGCAATTCGGGTTCATCGTGGGCACGCTGGTGTTTGCGCTGCTGGCGATTGCCGACCGGTTTTCGGCGCGCAGGGTGTTCCTGGTTTGCTCGCTGGCCGGAGCCCTGTGCACGCTGGGCGCGTGGGCCCAAGTGCGTGACCAGGAGGCCTTGATGGCCTGGCGATTTGCCACCGGGTTTTTCCTGGCCGGCATTTACCCGGTGGGCATGAAGATCGCTTCGCAGTGGTACCGGCAGGGCCTGGGGGCAGCGCTTGGCCTGCTGGTGGGCGCGCTGGTTCTGGGTTCGGCCAGTGCCCATGGTCTGCGTGCCTGGGGACATGAACTGCCCTGGGATCGCCTCATGTGGGCGGTGGCCGCCCTGTCGGCCGGCGGCGGGGTGTTGCTCTACGCGGCCCTTGGAGAACCGCCGGCGCGACCAGGGGGCTTGGCGCCCCTGCGCTGGACCGATGTGGGAGCCATCTGGACCGACCGGCGAGTGCGCAGCTCGGTCTTCGGTTACTTTGGCCATATGTGGGAGCTGTACACCGTCTGGGTGCTCGTGCCGCTGGTCCTCGCCACGCGGCTGCAGGGGCAGGCACTGTCGCTGGCGGCGTTTCTGATCCTGGCTTCGGGTGTGCTGGGCTGTGTGGTGGGAGGCTTGCTGGTCCGGCGGCTGGGAGGGGCAAGGGTGGCCTCCTTCCAGCTCGCTGTCAGCGGTGCCTGTTGTCTCATGGCGCCCTGGGCCTTGGTGGCCAGCGATCCCGGCTTTTATGGGTGGCTGCTGGTGTGGGGCATCACCGTCTCTGGCGATTCACCGCAGTTTTCGGCACTCACCGCCCGCAACGCTCCGCCCCAGGCGGTGGGCAGTGTGTTGACGCTTACCAACAGCATCGGCTTCGCCATCTCCATCGTCAGCATCCTGCTCTACGTGGAGTGGGTGCAGCGCGCGCCGCTCGCGCAGGTCCTGCCTTGGCTGGCCGTGGGGCCGTTGATCGGTTTGTGGGCCATGCGCCCTCTGTTGCGGGAAGAGCGTTTGGCCCGGCAAGGCTCAATGTCGCGCTGAATGTCTGAGCCGCACCCTGGGGGCGCGGTTCAGGCCGCCGCCCGCAAGGGAACTGGGGCGGCTGGGATGTCCAGCGTGGCCGCAGCCAGCCCCTGGAGCACATCACCCACCACGATGATCGACGGGCTGCCCAGCCGGTGGGCGCTGAGCGTGCTGCACAGCTCACCTAGCGTGGCTCGGGCATGCCGTTGCTGGGGCAGGCTGGCGTGCTGGACGATGGCCACCGGCGTGTGGGCCGGCAGGCCCTGCAGCAGACCTTGTTCGATGTCTGCCGCACTGGATATGCCCATGTAGATCACCAGCGTCAGCCGGGCCTGGTGGGCACACTGCGCCAGCGCTGCCCAGTTGGTGCCTGGGTCGCCGGGTTTGGCGTGCCCGGTCACGAACACCACGCCGTGGGCGTGTTCGCGGTGGGTCAGCGGCACCTGCAGGGAGGTGACGGCTGCGAGGCCTGCCGTGATGCCGTTGACCACCTGCACCGCCACACCGGCCGCGCGCAGGTGTTCCACCTCTTCGCCCCCACGGCCGAAGATGAACGGATCGCCTCCTTTGAGGCGCACCACGGTCTCACCAGCCAGGGCCTGTTGCACCATGAGTTTTTCGATGAAGGCCTGGGGCGTGGAGGTACACCCGCCGCGTTTGCCGACATGAATGATCCGGGCCTGTGGCCGGGCATGGGCCAGTACCGCGTCGTTGACGAGGTCGTCCACCAGCAGCACCGTGGCGGAGGCGATCGCCTTCACAGCCTTGAGGGTGAGGAGTTCCGGATCCCCTGGGCCGGCGCCGACGAGCGTGACCGAGCCACAAGACGGGGGAAGGGCATTGGCGCTCATGGGGTGGTTTCCAGTGGCAGGGACGTGAGGGAGGGGAACAGCGCATCGCACAGGTGTTCGACCTGCAGCGCGAGCGGGGTGGGCACGGGAATCAAGCCCCGCAGCACGTGGCCAATGAAGGTGGCCGTGGTGTCCGGATCGTGCGTGGCGGGCAGGCTGGGCAGTTGGGCCAGGGGGCCGCTCTGCGCCGCCTGCACCGTGCGGCGCTGGCCGTCGATGAACAGGTCCAGCTGAGGCACGCGGCGCGGATCAGCGACGGGTTCGCCTTCGGTGCCACGCAACAGCATGGCCCGTTGCCCGGTGAGCTCAAAGAGCGCACTCATGCTGTGCAGGTATTCCGGGTGGGTGTAGCTGCTGACGAGCCATGCATCGGCAACGGGCTGCATCAGCTTGACCAGACTGTGTGCGCTGTTGCGCAGGCCGATGACGCGGCGGGCGTCCAACAGGCGTTGCAGGCCGGGCAGCAGCATGGCTGTGGGCATGGCGTGAACGACACCGGGTTGTGTTCCCAGTGCTTCAGGGCTCGCAGGCCAGTGGATGGGCAGGGTGGTGTCGGTGGCGCCCAGTGCCTGAAGCACCTCGAACGTGGTGACGCGGCCTGGGTCCTGCGGCTGGCCATGAACGAGTACCCGCACTCCACGGCGTGCCAGCAGCAGCGCAAGCAGGGGGGTGAGCGCGGGAAGTTTGCGGGCGCCGTTGTAGCTGGGCAGGACCACGGTGGGGCTGGAGCACGTGGGCAGCACAGGAAGGCGGGCATGCACGGCGTCCAGAAAACCGGCGAGTTCCTCCGGGGTTTCGCCCTTGACCCGCATGGCGATGCAGAACGCCCCGATCTCCAGATCGCTGGCCCGTCCGTCCAGGATTTCACCCAGCAGATCGTTGGCTTGGGCGCGTTCAAGGGCCCGGGCGCCGTCTTTGCCGCGCCCGATTTCCTTGAGGTATGCCGAAATGCCCATGATCGAATTGTGAGGTGTTCTTGATGATTTCGGGTTATATGAAAAGATCGGTTCCCGATGCGGTCGCAAGGGGGGTGTGCTGAACCAGCCGCTTCAGTTCCGGGACGCAGGAGCCGCACTGCGTGCCACAGCGCAACACGGCTTGCAGGTGTCCGAGGCGCTCGGTGGGCGTGCCTGGGCAGGACTGCAGACAGGACTGGATGGCCTGCTCACTGACGCCCAGGCAGTTGCAGACGGTTCGGCTGTGGGCGGTGGTTTGACCACCGGGCATGCCCTGACTGGGGCGCAGCAGGGCCATGCCCCCCACGGGGGTCGGCAGGGTGTCGCGCAGCAGCACGGCCAGCCAATCGGCCGAGCGCGTGTCGCCGCTCAGCAGGAAGGCCTGTACGTGCTGACCCTGCGCATCCAGGCGCACACGTCGGTATTGCTGCCGGGGAGCGTCGGCGTAACGGAGGGTGTCCACCGTGTCCAGCCCGAGGAGATGGCACAACGGTTCCATCCATGAGGCGGGTGCCTCTGGTGCCTGGATGTGGGCGGCCTGAAACCACAGTCCAGTGCGACTGGACGAGGTGGTGACCGTAGATGCAAAGGGAAGGCACATCGCGTGGTCGAACTGCGAAAGCAGGGGGCGCAGACGGCGTTGGACGGCGAGCGCCTGGTCTGCCGGTAGCCAGGCCAGGGCCTGGAGTCTCCATGGCAGGCTCACCGGGTCGATGCGCACCGCTGCATGCTTGAGTTCGGGCTGTTTGGAGCGGGGGCAAAAGGCCGAGGTGGTCAGGCCATTGACCCCCGTCAACGGGCGGCCGTCGGTGGCTTTGCCACCGATGAATTCGCTGCCCCAGTGCATGGCGATGAAGCATTGGCGCCGGGCCAGTTCATGTGACGGGGTGGCTCCCAGAACCAGCTCTCCCCGCTTGCTGGTGACGCGCACCAGATCGCCGGCGACTATGCCTGCTTCGGCCATGTCCTGCGGATGCATCAGCACCTGGGGTTCGGCGACGTGGCCGAAGAGCTGACCCAGGGTGCCGGTGCGCGTCATGCCGTGCCAGTGGTCGCGCAGGCGGCCGGTGGTCAGGGCATAGGGGTAGCGCGATTCACGCTCTTCAGACACCGGCTCGAAAGGCAGCGCGGCGAAGCAGGCACGACCGTCGGCGGTGGGGTACACGCCGTTGGCGTAGAGGCGTGCTGCACCACGGGCCTGCCCCTCGGGCAGGGGCCATTGCTGGGGGGCTTGATCGAGCTGGGTGTAGCTCAGTCCGGTGATGTCCAGGTCGCGACCACGGGTGCTTTCGCGGTGTTCGTTCCAGATCTGTTCGGGCGTTTCGTAGGGGAAAAGTGTGCCGGGTGCGCGCCGGGGCAGGCGCTGCTCCAGCCGGCGTGCCAGGTTCACGGCGATCTGCCAGTCGTGGCGCGGGGCTTCATCGCCCGCCGACGGCGGCGGGACCGCTGCGCGCACGCGG
Organism: Burkholderiales bacterium; assembly: GCA_030603635.1. Lineage (GTDB taxonomy): Bacteria > Pseudomonadota > Gammaproteobacteria > Burkholderiales > Burkholderiaceae_C > Tepidicella. Next base: position 6,272 of record JAUVXK010000126.1, read on the forward strand.
GTGATGCGGCGCTCGCTGTTGGTGACGGTGCCTTCCTTCTCGCCCCAGGTGGTGGCGGGCAGCAGCAGGTCGGCCCAGTCGCAGGTGGCCGCGCTGGCATAGGCTTCCTGCACCACCACGAATTCGGCGCGTTCGAGTGCGCGGCGCACGGTGGCCTGATCGGGCATGGACTGGGCCGGGTTGGTGCAGGCAATCCACAGGGCCTTGATCTCGCCGTCGGCGGCGGCCTGGAACATCTCGACGGCCGTCTTGCCGGGGGTGGCCGGCAGGTCAATGCCGGGGTTGAGCCCCCAGAGGGCGGCGACTTCGGCGCGGTGTGCGGGATTGGCCAAGTCGCGGTGGGCCGACAGCAGGTTGGCCAGGCCGCCGACTTCGCGCCCTCCCATGGCGTTGGGCTGGCCGGTGAGGGAGAACGGCCCCGCACCGGGTTGGCCGATCTGCCCGCAGGCCAGGTGCAGATTGATGAGACTGGCGTTCTTGGCGGTGCCGCTGGTGGACTGGTTGAGGCCTTGGCAATAGAGGCTCAGCGTGCGAAGGCGCGTGCTGGGGACCATCTGGCTGGCATCGTCTGGCACACCCGCGAACCAGCGGGCGGCGGTGAACAGGTCGGCCACGGGCACGCCGCAGATCTGGGCCACGGCGTCGGGTGTGTAGCCTTGGACCAGTTCGCGCAGGGCGGTGAAGCCACTGGTGTGGCGGTCGATGTAGCCAGTGTCGATCCAACCCTCGGCCAGCATGATGTGTAACAGGCCGTGGAAGAGCATCAC
>JAUVXK010000042.1 GCA_030603635.1 Burkholderiales bacterium
CGGGGGTGGTGCCAAACCGCAATCCCTTGAGTACGGGCAGTCGCCCACCCGGAGGGCCGGCGATGAGGTTTTCCACGGATACCACGCCCTCGGGACGTGGGAGCGCAGTTCGGGGTTCGGGCTCGGGGTGTGCCTGCAACAGATCGTTCAGTCGGGCATAGGCGCCCCGTGCCTGTACCAGATTTCGCCATTGGCCGATCACACCATCAACCGGGGCCAGTGCCCGCCCCAGCAGAATCGACGCGGCGATCATGCCACCCGCCGACAACTGGTTGTCGATGACCAGGAGCGCACCCAAGCCCAGCACGCCGGACTGGAATCCCATGCGGGTGAAGCGCGTGACGCCCGAGACGGCAGCCGCCCGATCACTGGCTTGCGCCTGTAGAGCCAGCATGCGTTGTTGGCGCCGTTGCCAGCCCTGGCGCAGCGTGCCCAGCATCCCGAGCGCGGCAACGACCTCGGCATTGCGCAGGCTGCCCTGTGCGTACTGGGTGGCCCGCTGGGCTTCCTGATTGGCTTCCTGCAACGTGCTGGCGGTCAGTTTTTCGTTCAGGTACGCCAAGGCCAGCAGAACACAGGCAGCCACCAGACCAAAGGCCCCCAGCCAGGGGTGCAGCAGAAAGATCACCAGCAGGTACAGCGGTGTCCAGGGAGCATCGAAAAAGGCGAAAAGCCCGCGACCGGTCAGGAACTGGCGGATATGGGTCAAATCACCGAGTGATTGAGCGGCACTTGCGCTGCGGCCATTGAGGGTGCGTCCGAACGCGGCTTCGAACACGCGCGAACCGAGCCGCATATCCATGGCGGCACTGCCGCGCACCACCGCCTGACCACGCACCCACTCCAGCAGAGCTTCCAGGGCCAACAAGCCGAGCATGATGACCGTGAGCATGAGCAACGTGGTTGTGTTTCGGCTGGCCAGCACCCGGTCGTAAATCTGCAGCATGTACACCGCTGGCGTGAGCATGAGCAGGTTGATCACGAAGCTGAAGGCGGCGACCGAGATGAACAACGACCGGAAGGCCGCCAGATGTTCATTCAGTCCCTGGGCTGTTTGAGGTGGCTTGACCATGACCCGACTGTATTCGATCGTTCAGCGTGCGTGGGGGATGGCCGAACGTAAAAAACCCCCTGCGAGGCAGGGGGTGTGAAGGCTTGAGTCGATCACTCAAGAGATGATGAAGTCGCTGTCGGTCGCTGTGACGCCAATCAGCTGAATGCTCATTTCCCAGGTGCTGGTGTCGCCATCCAGATCGATGTTCACGGTGTCCCCAGTTTGCTCGAAGCTGAAAGCGGTGGGGTCGGCGATCAGCGCGCTCAGGTCGATGGCGTCCTCACCCTGGTTGAATCCATGAACGGAATCGGTGTAGCCCAAGCCGTCAGACTGGCTGGTGGAGGTGAACACCAGTACGTCTGCACCAGCGCCAAAGTGGTATACGTCACTGCCTTGGGTGGCGTAGATGGTCGAGCCGCCGGAGCCAATCGACATGACGTCGGCATCGTTGGAGCCAGAGATGGTCAGGTAGCCGCTGTGGGCGGTGGCGTCCACGATGACGGCATCGGAGAATGCCGGTGCGTCCGTCCCTCGGCTGCCGTCGTTTCCGTTGTTCCCTGTGGTGCCTGTGTCACCTTCAGTTCCGTCTGAGCCTGCGTCGCCGATGGAACCAGAAGTACCGGCCGTGCCAGCCGTGCCCTGGTTCCCTGCAGTACCGCCTGCACCTCCGAGACCGCCTGCGCCCGGATCTCCGGCAGAGCCTCCATCACCCGGCGTGCCCGGGGCGCCGCCCTCGCCCCCTTGGCCACCCTCGCCGCCGTGTCCACCCAGGATGGTGACATTGTGGCTGCCAATGATGAAGACCTGGTTCACGCTGCCATTCTGAATAGCGACAGCGCCATCGCCACCGTCGCCGCCGTCGCCGCCGTCGCCACCGATTCCAGCGGCCCCGCCGTCTCCACCGTCACCCGCAGCCCCCCCGGTACCACCGGTGCCGCCTTCGCCACCATTGCGGTAAATGCCGCCATCGGCATTCGAATTGATGCCAGCTCCCCCGGTTCCCCCGGTTCCCCCGGTTCCGCCATCGCCGCCATCGCCGCCATCGCCGCCATCTCCACCGGCACCGCCGGCACCGCCGGCACCTCCTGTCCCGCCATTGCCCCCCAGGATGGTGACGTCGCCCGATGTGGCATCGATCAGAATGGCGGTGTGCTCTTGGTCCGGGTCAATCGTTATCGCAGCCGACCCAGCGGTACCCGGCTCGCCATTGCCCCCTGCTTCACCCACACCACCAGCGGTGCCGACTGCTCCGTCGAGACCATCGCCCCCGCTCTGGCCGGTACCACCTTTCCCGGCGACGGACGTATTATTGACAGCAGTGGCGCCAGCAGTTCCCGTTCCGCCATTGGCACCGTTGGCTCCGTTTTCGCCATCGTCACCCGATGGACCCGCTTCGCCGTTTTCTCCCGGCTCACCGTTTTCGCCAGGGGTCCCTACTTCGGTGGTATCCCCTTCAACAATGAACGGGTTGTCCCCCCACGGCGGCGTGCCGTCTTCAAACTCGGCCGCCGTGTCCACCCACTTGATGCTGTCTCCTCCGTTCACGCTGGTGGCGCGCACGCCGAGCGTGGTCATGGTTTCCGGGTCAAAGGTCGCAGGTGCATCAAAGGAGTAGCTTTCGCCTTCGGAAATGAAGGAGGATTTGTTGGCACCTTCCTTGCCCAGCCCGGTGCTTGAGAGCTTCAGGTAGTCGTCCCACACGATCTTGGCCGTGGTGGCGTTGCCGTCGTCGTCCCACACGGTGTTGGAGCCATTCATGTTCAGGCTGTTGTCGCTCTTGGCCAGGTTGAAGCCGTCGGACGTGGCATTGCCGTCAGAGAACCACAGGGCATTCAGATCGAAGCTGCCCTCCAGGCTGTTGACCGTGAACTGTTTGCTCTCGGTGTCGTAAGCGATGGTGAAGTGCAGGCCCGATCCCTCGGCGCCAAAAGACCATGTGTACGTTGCCATGTTCGAACTCCTCTGGTAATGGAAGGCGTTTCGCCCCCTGTGGTGCGTTAACCGATCACTCGGCAGGCTCCAGCCGCGACGTCAGGAGCTGCACAGCGATCCCCTTGCGGTTGCCGTTGGGCTGCACGCGCACGACCTTGCCTCGCGCCACCAGCTTCAACGGCCCGACGGACGTTTCCAGGTGGATTTCGAAGTCCACCTCGCTGTCCAGGGCAGTGTTGCCATCCAGCTCCATCAGCACGCCTGTCGCGCTGATGTTTTTCGTCCAACCTTCGCGGCCGTCTTTCAGCCGAGCGGGGAGCTCGACGGTTTCGCGGGTGCTGCTGCGGTTGTCTGAAGACATGATCGTCAGTATGACCAGCAGGCGAATGTTCTCCATGGGCCCTGTCTGTGGTTTTCCTGTGGTTGGTCTCCCAGAAAAAGACGGGGTTGGATAGGAGGTTTGTCCTGGTATAGGGGTACTGCTATGATGATTCAAAAGAACGATCGTCCCAACCCAAGGAGGATGGCTTGGCCGCTGAAGGAGAAGAAACCTGGCCTGCACGCGTGATGCTGGTGGCCTTGCCGCTCACGGCGTGGGGGCTGGAGCGCCTGTTGTTGTCGGACCTGGTGCAGGTGTCCTGCATCGGCGCGGTGCCTTCGGTGGCTGCGGCATTGCCGTTGCTCGACCAGCTGCAGCCCGACGTGATCGTGGTCGACCTGGATGGGGAAGACGACCCGGATGCCCTGGTTTCCCTGCACGTCCACACGACGGCCCGGCTGCTGGCCTTGACCAGTTCGCGTCGGGAGGCGGTGCACGACACGGCCGTGCTGGCCGGTGCCCGGGGTGTGGTGTTGAAGGCCGATGACCCGGACAACCTGTTGAAGGCGATTGCCAAGGTGCACCGGGGCGAGCTCTGGATAGACCGTCAGGCTACCGGGCGCATTTTCATGGAACTGGCCCGGCAGAAGCATGCCGCGGTGAAGAACCCTGAGCGGGACCGCCTCAAGCTCCTCACCCCGCGCGAGATGCAGATGGTGGTGGCGATTGCGACCGATGCCGCTGCACCGGGCAAGGTGCTGGCCCAGCGGCTGCACATCAGCGAAAACACCCTGCGCAACCACCTCACGTCGATCTACAGCAAGCTTGGGGTGAGCAACCGCATGGAGCTCTATGCGCTCGCACACCGCCACGGCATGGTGTCTGGCCAGCCCGCGTGAATAACGTCATCCAACCGTCTGGCCGATCGGGTACAGTGGCAGGCGATTGAACTTACTGGACGGGGCGTGCTGCGCCCCGGGCAACTGATGGCCAAAGGCATGATTCTGGCCGCGGGGCAGGGCACCCGCGTGCGACCGCTCACCAAAGACCTGCCCAAACCGATGGTGCCCATCCTGGGCAAGCCGGTGATGGAATACCTGATCGAGCATCTGGCGCGACACGGCATCACCCAGATCATGGTGAATGTGGCCTACAACCACCGCAAGATCGAAGAGTATTTCCGTGACGGGCATCGCTGGGGGGTGGAGATCGGCTACTCCTACGAAGGCGTCTACGACCACGGCGACATCCTGCCGCGCCCCCTGGGTTCGGCCGGCGGCATGCGCCACATTCAGGACAACAGCGGCTTTTTCGACGAAACCACGCTGGTGCTCTGCGGGGATGCGCTGATCGATCTCGACATTGGCGCGGCGTTGGAGGAACACCGGGCCAAGGGCGCGATGGCGAGTGTGGTCACGCTGGACGTGCCGCGCGACCAGGTGAGCAACTACGGCATCGTGGTGGCCGACGAACAGGGCAAGGTGCGCTCGTTCCAGGAAAAGCCCAGCCCAGAGGCGGCGCGTTCCACGCTGGCCAGCACCGGGATCTACATTTTCGAGCCGTCGGCCCTGGACCTGATTCCTTCCGGGCAGGTGTTCGACATCGGCAGCCAGCTTTTTCCCCTGCTGGTGGATAAGGATCTGCCTTTCTATGCCCAGAGCCGGCCTTTCCACTGGATCGACATCGGTCGGGTCAGCGATTACTGGTCGGTCCTGCAGCGGGTGCTCAAGGGCGAAATCGACCAGATGCGCATGCCCGGCACCGAGGTCAGGCCCGGCGTGTGGGTGGGGTTGAACACCCGGGTGGACTGGGACACCGTGCACATTCAGGGGCCGGTGTACCTGGGCTCCAGTGTGCGGCTGGAGCCGGGGTCTTCCATCATTGGGCCGGCATGGATCGGACACGGTTGCCATGTGCGGGCCGGCTCCCGGGTGGAGCGCAGCGTGCTGTTCGAATACACCCGCATCGGGGCGGGCATGCTGTTCCAGGACATGATCGTCTCGCCCAGCTATTGTGTGGATCGCCTGGGCAACGCCACCTACGTGGGCGACGACCGTTTTCCGCTGCGCTGGGGCGACGCCCGGGCCTGATCGACGGGGCATGGCCCCGGTTTTGACTTTCCCGAACCGGTCGGCCACAATAAACATCATTTTTCAATGATGTACGAATGTTTAAGTTGAGAAACTCCACAAACGTTTCGCCGAGTTCGCCGTCGCCCACGGGCTGGAGCCGCCGCCGCTGGCTCATGGCCGCCGCGGGCACGGCGGCCGTGGGGGGTGGCTTGGTGGCCATGCCAGAGGTGCGGCTGTTTGCCCAGCAGGTGCAGGATTTCATCGAGGGCCCGCCAGTGCCTGACATCCAGCCGGAACGGTTGTCTGAACATGTGTGGATGATCTACGCCAAGGACGGTTTCCCCACTCCGGAAAACCAGGGCATGATGGCCAGCGTGGTGTTCGTGGTCACGGGCGCCGGGGTGGTGGTGCTGGACAGCGGCGGCTCGCTGCAGATCGGCGAGATGGCGATCCGCATGATCCGCCAGGTCACGCCCCAGCCGGTGGTCGCCGTCTTCAACAGCCACTACCACGGCGATCACTGGCTGGGCAACCATGCCTTCGTGAACGCGTACGGGCAGGACTTGCCCATCTACTCGCTGGCACACAACATTGAGCAGATCCGGGGGGCCGAGGGCAACCTCTGGCGCAGCCTCATGGAACGCTGGACCAACCAGGCCACGCTGGGCACGAAAGTGGTGGCCCCGAACCGGGTGGTGGAACACGGGCAGACCTTCCGTTTCGGCAACGTGACGCTGAAAATGCACCACTACGGCACGGCCCACACGCCCTCGGACCTGAGCGTGGAGGTGCTGCCCGACCGCGTGACCTATGTGGGCGACGTGGCCATGGACAACCGCATCGCCAACATGGACGACGGTTCCTACGTGGGCACCTTCAAGTACTACGAGGCACTCACGCAAGCCGCAGGAGATCAGCTCTGGCTGCCGGGCCACGGCCGTCCGAGCCGGACGCTGTTGAAGGACTACGGTGAATTCATGGCCGGCATCTACGAGCCTGCACTCAAGGCCGTGGAGGACGGGCACGGCGTGGAGGTGGCTCGTGCCAACGTGCTGAAAGACCCGCGCGTCGCCAGGCGCGCGCCCACCATGCTCGGTTTTGAGAGCAACATCGGCAAGTACGTGAGCCTGGCCTATCTGGAGGCGGAGAAGGTCGCGTTCTGATCAGTCCGCCGCTGCTTTGCGCCGGCGATCGAATGTCCACCAGGGCAGCACGGTGCGCAGCGCCCGTACCTGGCCACTGGCCTGCGGCCCATAGCCGGGAAGGGCGGTGAGCTGGCGCTGCCAGGCCGCACGGCCAAGCACCTGCCGCAGGGCCTGCACGGGAGGCTGGTCGATGGCCGATTTCAGGCAGGCCAGGTGGTAGCTTTCGGTGGCCAGAGGCAGAAAGTCCAGCCCGTGGGCCCGGGCGGCGGCTTCGGTGCCCAGCCCCGCATCGGCATGGCCGCTGGCCACGGCCAAGGCCACCGCGCTGTGTGAAGGTTCGCACCGTTCGTAGCCGTGGATCTGCTCGGGCCGCAGTTCGTGTTCGGCCAGCAGTTCGTCCAGCAGCACCCGGGTACCGGCACCGGGGGCACGGTTGACGAAGCGCAGCTTCCAGGTGGCGAGCCGTTTCAGGCCGTCGATGCGTCGGGGGTTGCCCGGTGCCAGCATCAGCCCCTGGGTACGCCGGGCAAAGCCGATCAGTTTGTGCAAACCCGGTTGCAGCAGGGGCTGGTAGGTGCGCGCGGTGAGGCTGCCCGGGGCCGGCTGTTCGCGGGTGTGAAACCCCGCCAGGACGCAGCGTCCTTCATTGAGCGCACGGATCGCGTCCACGCTGCCGCAGAAACGGATGTCCAGATGCAGCCTCGCGTGGGCCGAGGCGTAGGTCTGCAGGCGGGGCAGCGCGTCGTCGTGGCTGGCGTGCAGGCTGAGCACGTGGGCCTCGGGGTCGAAGGCCAGGGCGAGCGTGCGTTCCAACTCGGCGCGCAAGGTTTCGATCTGTGGGGCCAGGCGCGCCTGCGCCAGTTGCTCGGTCCACAGCAGCTTGTCGGCGAAGGGGGTGAGCCGGGCGGCCTGTCCCCGTTCCCACACGATGAGTGGCTGGCCCAGCGTCACCTCCCAGTTCTTCAGTTCGCCCCAGACATGCCGGTAGGACAGCCCGAGCTCCCGGGCCGCGGCCGAAATGGAGCCCCGTGTCCGCACCGCCAGCAGCAAGGCGATGAGGTCGTTGTGGATGCGGGCCTCGGCCGGGCGTTCAGGCTGCAGGCGGTAGCTCAGGTGGATCTTGCGCATGGCATGAGTGTGCCGCAAGGCGGGATGGGCCGGGGTGGTGTATGCATGCGCATGCATAACTCGATAGTCCGGAGTGCGCCGAGCCGCCTTTGCCCCTAGGATGCCACTCCGCATGAACACGTTTACCGAAAGCTTTCAAACCGCGCTGATGCTGATCGGCTCGTTCGACCCCGGGCTGTGGGCCGTGGTGCGCCGGTCGCTGGCCGTCAGCGGATCGGCCACGCTGCTGGCCTGTGCCATCGGCATGGCCGCTGGTGCCTGGCTGGGGGTGGCCCGCTTCCGTGGTCGTGGCGTGGTGGTCACGTTGCTCAACACGGCGCTGGCGGTGCCGGCCGTGGTGGTGGGGCTGGTGGTGTATCTGCTGTTGTCGCGCTCGGGGCCGTTGGGGTTTCTGGGCTGGCTGTTCAGCTTTCAGGCCATGGTGCTGGCGCAGACGCTGCTGGTGCTGCCGATTGCCATGGCCTTGACCCGCCAGGTGATCGAGGACACGGAGCGCCAGCACGGCGAACAGTTGGCCTCCCTGGGGGCGGGAACGGGCCCTCGGGCCCTGCTGCTCGCCTGGGACGAGCGTTATGCCTTGCTGACGGTGCTGCTGGCGGCCTTTGGCCGCGCCATCGCCGAAGTGGGCGCGGTGATGATCGTGGGCGGCAACATTGAAGGGTTCACCCGGGTGATGACCACGGCCATTGCTTTGGAAACCAGCAAGGGTGACTTGCCCATGGCGCTCGGGCTGGGACTGGTGCTCCTAGCGGTGGTTCTGCTGCTCAATGCGCTGGTGGCCGGCATACGGCGCTGGCGCGAGCGCGCCGACAGCGGCACCCAGGCGGCACAGACCGGTCAGGCGGTGGTGGCATGACGGCGCTGTTTGACTGGGAGAGCGTGGATGTGTGCCTGGGTGGCAAGGGCCAGGTACACGCACTCAGGAGCGTCTCGTTGCGCATTGCGCCGGAGGAGCGGGTGGCGGTGATCGGCCCCAACGGCAGTGGCAAGAGCACGCTGCTGCGTGCCTTGCACGGTCTGGTTCGGGTCTCGGCGGGGCAGGTGGTGGCACAGCCGCGAACCGGGCCCCACGCGGTCCGGCAGGCCATGCTGTTCCAACGGCCGTTCCTGTTGCGGCTCAGTGCACTCCACAACATCCGGCTCGGGCTGTGGCTGGCCGGGCACGCCTGGCGGCAGACGCGGGCCCCCGCCTGGGAGGCCCTGAGGCGGGTGGGGCTGGCCGACATGGCGGACCGCAATGGCCGGGCGCTGTCCGGAGGGCAGCAACAACGGCTGGCGCTGGCGCGGGCGTGGGCCCTGAAGCCGCAGGTGTGGCTGCTGGACGAACCCACCGCCAGTCTGGACCCGCACGCCAAGCGCGATGTGGAGCAACTGATGGCGACCTTTGCACAGGAACCTGGGGCCACCATGGTGTTCAGCAGCCACAACCTGGGGCAGGTGAAGCGGCTGGCGCAGCGGGTGCTGTATCTGGAAAGTGGCCAGCTTTTGGCCGATCTGCCGGTCGAGCGGTTTTTCAACGAGGCGGTGCTGGAGGCGGTCAGTCCGCAGGCGCTGGCATTCATCAAAGGGGAAGTGTGATGTTCAGGAAGTGGTCTTTGGGCGTGGGGGCGGTGCTGGTGGCCATGGCCGCACAGGTGCAGGCGCAATCGATCGTGGTGGCGTCGACCACATCCACTGAGCAGTCGGGGCTGTTCGGTCACATCCTGCCGCAATTCAAACAGGCGACAGGCATCGACGTGAAGGTGGTGGCCCTGGGGACCGGCCAGGCCATCGACATGGCTCGCCGGGGCGATGCCGACGTGCTGTTCGTGCACGACAAGGCCGCCGAAGAGAAGTTCGTGGCCGACGGTTTTGGCGTCAGGCGGTTTGATGTGATGGTCAACGATTTCGTGCTCGTGGGCCCCAAGGCCGATCCTGCTGGGGTCAAGGGCAGCGACATCGTGGTGGCCCTGCAGAAGCTGGCGGCGGGCAACGCACCTTTCATCTCGCGCGGCGACAAGAGCGGCACCCATGCCGCCGAACTGCGCTTCTGGAAAATGACGATCAACGAAGCCAGCAAGGGCAGCGGCTACCGGGAGTGTGGTTGCGGCATGGGTCCGGCGCTGAACATGGCCTCTTCCTCAAACGCCTACGTGCTGACCGACCGTGGCACCTGGCTGAGCTTCAGGAACCGGGGCGACCTGACCGTGCTGGTTGAAGGAGACCAGCGCCTGTTCAACCAGTACGGGGTGATGCTGGTGAACGCCGCCAGGCACGCTCATGTGAAGACGGCTGATGGCCAGAAGTTCGTGGACTGGGTCATCAGCCCTGCGGGCCAGAGCGCCATCGCGTCCTACCGGGTGGGTGGTGAGCAGCTGTTCTTCCCGAATGCCCGTTGAGCCTGGGGTTGACCGCTCGGCCCGCTTCTGTCCTGTCGCAGCTTGTGATATGGTCACTTCCACGATGTCCTTCCACCCGGCGATGGCAGGGCGGACCCATCGAGGGAGACCCACATGCATACCGATCGTCGGCCCGCCACGGTGCCATTCCAGCCCAGCCGTTTCCTGTGGATGCCCGTGACCCCTGTGTGGCACGGTGGCATGCCGGTGGCCTGAAATGGTTCGCTCCCTGGCCTGGTGGGGGCTGGTCGGCACACTGTGGCTGGCCGGTTGCGGCGCCTTCGATGCGGCCACCGGGCAGCGCGTGGTGCGCGTGGGTCTGTACCAGAATGCCCCCAAAGTCTATTCGGACGAACAGGGCAAGCCGGTCGGCCTGTTTCCGGAGCTCCTCGATGCCATGGCCCGACGCGAGCGCTGGCGCCTCCAGTACGTGCCGTGCGAATGGGCCGACTGCCTGCGCCAGCTGGAGGAGGGCGCGATCGATCTCATGCCTGATGTCGCCTTCTCTGCCGAGCGGGCACAACGGTTCGACTTCCATCTTGTCTCGGTGGCCAACAGTTGGTCACAGGTCTATGCGCACCCCGACCTGCGCGTGCAGACACTCGCCGACCTGACGGCCCGCCGCATTGCGGTGCTGCAGGGGGGTATCCAGCAGAATTTCCTGGAACAGCTGCTGGCCGGCAACGGCATACCCTATCAAGCGGTTCCCGTGGGCTCCCTGGATGAAGGCTACCGGGCGGTGCTGGACGGGCGGGCCGACGCCGTGGTCACCAACAGTTTTTTTGCCGCGCGCAATGGCCAGAAGTACCGGCTCGGCGAGACCCCCATCGTGTTCCTGCCCTCGTCCCTGTATGTCGCAGCCCCGAAGGGTCGCCATGCCGACCTCCTCGCGGCGATCGACCGCCACATCAGTGTCTGGCGCAGTGACGCGAATTCGATCTACTACGACGCGATGCGCCGCACCATGGCATCGCCCACGGCCACCTCGACGCCGGCCTGGGTGGGCTGGTCGCTGTCCACACTCCTGGGCGTGCTGCTCTTTCTCGGGGGTGTGACCCTGATGCTTCGCAACAAGGTGCAGCGACGCACCCGCCGCCTCGTGGAAACGCTGGATACCCTGCGCCAGGAGCGGGCCAATCTGGAGCACGTGGTGGCCGAGCGGACGGCGGAGTTGCGTGCAGCCAAGGAAGAGGCGGAGGCGCTTTCCCGCGCCAAGAGCGACTTCCTGGCCGTGATGAGCCACGAGATCCGCACCCCGATGAACGCGATTCTCGGCATGCTCTACCTCGCGCTCAAGCGCGAGCTGGATGCTCCGCTGCGTGGCCAGTTGATGAAGGCACAGGGCGCCGCGCGCTCCCTGTTGGGCATCATCAACGACATCCTCGACTTTTCCAAGATCGAGGCCGGCAAGCTTGAGATCGAGCAGGTCGAGTTCGGCCTGGATTCGGTGCTGGAGCAGCTGACCGATGCCATCGGCTACCAGGCCGAACAGAAGGGCATCGAGTTCCTCATCCGTTACGACCCCGCGATTCCCCACCGGCTCATCGGCGATCCCCTGCGGCTCGGTCAGGTGCTGCTGAATCTGTGTGGCAACGCGGTCAAGTTCACCGACAAAGGGGAAGTGGAGCTGGCCTTTCAGCAGATCGACAGCGGTGAAGCGGGCATCTGGGTGCAGGTGTGTGTGCGCGATTCGGGGATCGGGATGTCGGCCGAGGTGCAGCGCCGCCTGTTCGAGAAGTTCACCCAGGCCGACCAGTCCACCACGCGCCGTTTCGGAGGGACAGGCCTCGGTTTGGCGATCTCGCGCAACCTGATCGAGCTGATGGGCGGGCGCATCTGGGTCGAGGATTCCCGCGTGGGGCAGGGAACCACGATGTGCTTCACGGTCCGGTTGCAGGTTCCCCAGGCGTCACGCGAGCACCAGGTGGCGTTGCTGGAGCAGGCTGGCCCGTTGCTGCGTGGCGTGCGCGTGCTCGTGGTGGACGACAACCAAGTGTCGCGCGAAATTCTGACCGAGATGCTGCGCTTTTTCCAGGTGGATGTGACGGCAGCGGCGGGTGGGCAAGCCGCGCTGGAGCTGTTGCGAACCGCCTGTCCACCCTTCGATCTCGTGCTCATGGACTGGCGCATGCCTGGGATGAACGGTGACGAGGTGGCCCAGCGCATCCACCACGACGAAGCCATCGCCGCGCAGCCCCGGATCGTCATGGTCACGGCCTACGGTCGCGAGGAGGTGATCCGGCAGTCCGAGCAGGCGGGGGTGGACGGCATCCTCATCAAGCCGGTGTCGCCCTCCACGCTGCTGGACACGGTTCTCTCGGTACTGGGGCGCGGCCGCATTTTCCAGCAGCGCGACCGGGGCGATGCCCTGGTGTCGGAGGTGCACACCGGGGGCCGGCTGGCCGGTGCCCGTGTCCTCCTGGTGGAGGACAATGACATCAACCGGGAGTTCGCCGTGGAGCTGCTGCGCAGCGAGGGCATGGACGTGGATCAGGCGGTCCATGGCGCGGAGGCGCTGGAGCGGGTGCAGCAGCAGGACTACGACGTGGTGCTGATGGACATCCAGATGCCCGTGATGGACGGGCTGGAGGCGGCCCGCCGCATCCGTGCCCTGGGGGTGCTCGACGGTGGTGAACGCCTGGCCCGGCTGCCCATCATCGCCATGACCGCGCTGGCCATGGCCAGCGACGCGGAACAGAGCCGAGCCGCCGGCATGAACGATCACGTCACCAAACCCATTGCGCCGGACCGCCTGTTCGCGGCGCTGATGCGTGTGGTCCGCCTGCCCGAGGGGCGAGCCCGTGCGGCGACGGCACCCGCCACGGCACCCGAACCGCTGTCCGAGAGTCTGCTTGCCCTCACCAGTCTGGACGTACGCGAGGGCGTGCGACGCATCGGTGGGCGGGTGGATGCGTACCGCAAGCAGTTGCGGCGCTTCCGCGACCACTACCACGGTGCGGTGGAGGCCCTCCGACAGAAGATCGACAGCGAAGGGCTGCAGGCCGCCGGGGAGTACTGCCATGCGCTCAAGGGCGTGACCGGCAACCTCGGGGCCATGCAGGTGTTCCTGGCGCTGGAGGCCATCGATCAGTCCGTCAAGGCCGCCCAGGTACCCACCGATGCCGCGCTCGCGTCGTTGCAGACGGCGATGGAGGCGTTGATGGCCGACATCGACAGCCTGCAGGATCCTGACCCGACGCCGCTCGCTGCAACCCGGCTCGAAGGCGATGCCCTGCGCGCCCATCTTGACCGCCTGTCACAGGCTTTGGAGTACGATCTCGGGGCCGTGGAGCCCTTGCTGGCCGAACTGCAGGCGAGCGTGGCCGGTACACCGCTGGAGGAACCGGTCGCCTCAATGGCGTCGCTGGTCGATGTGTTCGACATCGATGCCGCCCAGGAGCGCCTGCGCGCGCTGTCCATCAACGCCTGAGGACTCTGCGTGGACTCCCAAGACCACTCTCCCATGGTTCAACGCGACCGAATACTCATTGTCGACGACGTGCATGAGAACCTGCACGCGCTCATGCACGTGCTGCGCGACGAGTACGCCATCGCGGCGGCGACGAACGGCGAGAAGGCCCTGGAACTGGCCCGGCGTCAGCCGCAGCCCGACCTGATTCTGCTCGACATCAAGATGCCAGGGATGGACGGCTACTCGGTGCTGTCGGAACTCAAGATCGACCCGCAGACCGCCGACATTCCGGTGATCTTCGTGACGGCGCTGGCCGAAGCCTCCGACGAGGCGCTTGGCCTGGGGCTGGGGGTGGCCGACTACATCACCAAACCCGTCAACCCCGATCTCCTGCGCGCCCGGCTGCGCACGCAGCTGGAGCTGAGCCGTTACCGGCGCAACCCTGTGACCTTCGATGTGGTGGCGCATGCCCAGCCCGAACGCGACCAGACCCTGCTGGTGGTGGACGACGTGCCCGACAACATCCACGAGCTGCTCGAGGCCCTCAAGGAGCGCTACCGCATCCAGGTGGCCAGCACGGGTGAGCGCGCGCTGGAAATCGTGGGCGGTCCGAATCCGCCCGATCTGGTGCTGCTCGACGTGATGATGCCCGGAATGGACGGTTTCGAGGTCTGCCGTCGCCTCAAGGCGATGCCGGCCGGGAACCGGATTCCGGTGATTTTCGTGACCGTGATGGATGCGGTCCGGCAGATCGTGAAGGGGTTCGAGCTGGGGGCGTCGGACTACATCACCAAGCCGTTCGACATCGACGAGGTCCATGCCCGCGTGCGCACCCACCTGGAGCTCGCGCGGCTGCGCCGATTTCTGGAGGACATGGTGGCCCAGCGCACGGCCATGTTGCAAGTCAGCGAGGAGAAGTACCGCATCCTCGCCCAGCGCGATCCGGTCACGGGGCTGCCCAACCGGGCCCTGTTCGCCGAATTGCTCACGCATGCGGTCCAGCAGGCCCAGCGCACAGGCACGCCGTTCGCCCTGCTGTCGCTGGATCTGGACAACTTCAAGACCATCAACGAAAGTCTCGGTCATCGCCGTGGCGACCAGCTGCTGGTCGAGGTTGCTCGCCGGTTGCAGAAGCTGTTGCCCGAAAGCGATGCCATGGCGCGGCTGGGGGGCGACGAGTTCGCGGTGATCGTCGAGCGCCGCGAGGACATGCCCTGGGTCGATCTGCTCGCGCAGCGCATGATCGAGGCCCTGGCCACGCCTTTCGTCTTCGACGGTGAGCCGGTGTATGTGGGGGCGTGCATCGGCATTGCCCTCTACCCGAACGATGCGGCCGATGCCGATACCCTGCAGCGTCATGCCGATGCCGCGTTGCACAGGGCCAAGGCACAGGGTCGGGGTATGCTGCAATTCTTTGCGCCCGAACTCTCGAACCAGGCCCGTTCGCGTCTTACCCTGGACTCCGAATTGCGTCGTGCGATCGATGGCGACGAACTGCGCCTGCACTACCAGCCGCAGATCGACCTGAGCAGTGGGCGCATCATCGGCATGGAGGCCCTGGTGCGCTGGCAGCACCCGACGCGCGGCATGGTGCCCCCCGGCGAGTTCATCGCGTTTGCCGAGGAAAGCGGCCTGGTGGTGCGGCTTGGCAAATGGGTGCTGGAGGCGGCGACCCGCCAGATGCGCGTCTGGCTCGACGAAGGCATCGATCCACCCCCGGTGTCGGTCAACGTGTCGGCGGTCCAGCTCAGCCGCGGGACTGTGGCCGAAGGCGCCGAGCAGGCACTGTGCGCCAGCCGGCTCAGCCCCGACCAGCTGGAGCTGGAGATCACCGAAAGCTTCATCATGCGGGACCGGGAGCGTTCGTTGCGTTCACTTGCCGAGCTCAAGACGTTGGGGGTCCGGCTGTCGATCGACGACTTTGGCACGGGCTATTCGTCGTTGGCCTATCTGCAGCAACTGGAGGTGGACAAGCTGAAGGTGGACATGTCGTTCGTGCAGGACATGACGGACAACCCCGGCAAGGCCTCCATCGTGCGTGCCGTGATCGCCCTGGGGCACAGCCTGGGGCTGGGCATCGTGGCCGAGGGCGTCGAGACCGACGAGCAGGCGCGCGAGTTGCGGCGGCTGCAGTGCGATGCGATTCAGGGGTATCTCGTCAGCCGGCCCCTGCCGGCGGACGACATGGGGGCTTTCCTGCGCCGGTTCAGCCCCTGGGCGGTCAGCGAGTGGGACTGAGCTTCAGCGTCGTTCCAGTTTGCGGTAGACCGTTGCCCGGCTGATGCCGAGGGCCCGGGCGGCCTCCGCCACGTTGCCGCCAGCGTCCTCCACGGCCTTGCGGATCATGGCGGTTTCCACGTCGCGCAGGGGCACGGCATGGCCGTGCGCGGCACCGTGTCCGGCCGAGGTCGGGGTGTCTGCATGGGGCAGTGGCATCACGAGCAGCCGCAGGCCAGACCACAGGGGCAGCTCCAGCACGCCCCGCCGTTGTCGGGCGGCATCGAACAGGCTGCTGGTGGGCACGGCAAACACATCGCTGCAATGCGGCCAGCCTGTGCCCATAGGCAGTGCGAGCATCTCCACGGCGTTGCGGTTGGCCCCCGTGATGAGGCCGTCGGCATCGACGGCGAGCAGGCCGTCGCCTTCCTCACCAATCATGCGGCCAGGCCATTGCAGCCGCAACAGCAGGTGGTGCGGCTGGGCGAGGGTGAGGGCGTTTTCGATGCTGCGCACCGACTGGGTCACCAGGTGCTTGAGGGCAGGACGCTCAGGCACGTCGATGCCAGTGAGGTCCAGCATGCCGATGCAGCGGCCGTCGGGCCCGATGACTGGCGCCCCGGCGCAGCTGTAGATGGCGGTGTCGTCGAAGAAGTGTTCGCCGCGGTGGAGCCACACAGGCTGGATTTCGGCCAGGCTGGTGCCGATGGCCGTGGTGCCGACGGCGGCTTCGGAGAGGTCCACGCCCACCCGAGCGATGGTGGTGGCGCGCGGATCGTGCCGGTCCACGGGGCCGTTCACGTCGATGACGACGCCCTCCGCATTCGTGAGGATGGCGAAGTAACGGGTGTGGGCCATGGCCCGCGCCAGTGAGCGGATGACCGGCGCGGCGGCTTGCAGCAGCGGCTGACTGCTTTCGAGCGCCCGCCGTATGGCGGCGGCCGGCACGGCCTCGAACACCACGCGCTGGCGCGGGCTCAGGCCACGGGCCAGGCAGCGGCGCCACGAACGCTCCACCCAGGCCGGAATATGGCCGGCCACGGCCGGGGCCTGGTCCGCCAGCAGCGACTGGCGTGCCCGCTCGATCTGCCAGAGCCGGGGGTCACCGGCGTGCATCGGTTCCTGCGACATGTCGCCATTACACCAGTGTTTCATTTTGAGAATAAGTGCGCGGCGTCATGGTTGATTAGGGATTTCCCGAAGCTTGCTTGCGCGGGTCGGGTTCAACAATGCATAGGCAATAGCGTTCATAGGCAAGGCGCGATCGCGTCAATACCCACAGGAGACTCACATGCAGAAAGTCCTGCACATCAACCCGGACAAATGCACCGGCTGCTTGCAGTGCGAAATGGCCTGCTCCTTCGAGAACTACGGCACCTACGCCACCTCCAAGTCGCGCATCAAGGTGTTCGACTTCCACCACACCGGCAAGAAGGTGCCCTACACCTGCACCCAGTGCGATGAGGCCTGGTGCCTGCATGCGTGTCCGGTGGAGGCGATCACCGTGGACAAGGTCACCGGTGCCAAGGTGGTGAGCGAGACCACCTGCGTGGGCTGCAAGGTGTGCACCATCGCCTGCCCCTTCGGCACCATCAATTACGTGCAGGAAACCGGCAAGGTCCAGAAGTGCGACCTCTGTGGGGGCGAGCCCGCCTGTGCCGATGCCTGCCCGACCGGGGCCATCACCTTTATCGACGCGAACTGGACCGGCTTCGACAAGATGAAGCAATGGGCCGACAAACTGGGTAACCAGGCGGCATCCGCCTGATCACGCAAGGAGCACCGACATGTCCTGGGCTGGAAAAATCCTCCGCGTCAACCTGACGGCCGGCACCGTCACCCCCGAACCGCTGAACATGGAGTGGGCCAAGGCCTATCTGGGTTCGCGTGGTCTGGCGTCCAAATACCTGATCAGCGAGATCGACCCCAAGGTCGACCCGCTTTCCCCCGACAACAAGATCATCTGGGCCACCGGTCCGCTGACCGGCACCATGGCCTCCACCGGCGGCCGCTACACCGTGGTTACCAAGGGTCCGCTGACCGGGGCGATTGCCTGTTCCAACTCCGGTGGCTACTGGGGCGCCGAGCTCAAGATGGCCGGCTGGGACATGATCATCTTCGAAGGCAAGTCGCCCAAGCCGGTGTACCTGTACGTCAACGACGACGTGGCCGAGTTGCGCGATGCTTCCCATCTGTGGGGGCAGAGCGTCTGGAAAACCGAAGAAGCCCTCAAGACCAGTTTGCAGGATCCGCTGTTGCGCATTTCCAGCATCGGCAAGGCGGGCGAGAACGGTGTGCTGTACGCGTCGGTGGTGAATGATCTGCACCGTGCGGCTGGCCGCTCGGGCGTGGGCACCGTCATGGGCAGCAAGAACCTCAAGGCGATTGCGGTGCGAGGCACCAAGGGCGTGGGCAATGTGCGCGACCCCAAGGCGTTCATGGCCGCCACCAAGGCCGCCAAGAAAGTGCTGGCCGACAATGCCGTGACTGGTCAGGGCCTCCCGGCCTACGGCACCCAGGTGCTGATGAACGTGATCAACGAAGTGGGCCTGCTGCCCACGCGCAACCACCGCGACGTGCAGTTCGAAGGCGCCAAGGACATCTCCGCCGAGGCGATGGCCACGCCGCGCGCCACCGACGGCAAGAAGCACCTGGTCACCAACCAGGCCTGCTTCAGCTGCACCATCGCCTGCGGGCGTATCAGCAAGATCGACGAAACCCACTTCAGCGTGCAGAACAAGCCCCAGTACTGGGGCGCCAGCGGTGGCCTGGAATACGAGGCCGCCTGGGCACTGGGTGCCGCCAATGGCGTGAATGACCTGGAGGCGCTGCAGTACGCCAACCTGATCTGCAACGAAGAGGGTATGGACCCGATCAGCTTCGGTGCCACCGTGGGTGCGGTCATGGAGCTGTACGAGATGGGCGTGCTCACGAAGGAGCAGATCGGTATTGAGGCGCCGTTCGGTTCCGCCAAGGCCCTTTGTGAGCTGGCCGACATGACGGCCAACGGCGTGGGCTTTGGCAAGGACATCGCGTTGGGTTCCAAGCGGCTGACGGCGAAGTACGGTCACCCCGACCTGTCCATGAGCGTGAAGGGACAGGAATTCCCGGCCTACGACGGGCGCGTGGCCCAGGGCATTGGCCTGGCCTATGCCACCAGCAACCGTGGGGCTTGCCACTTGCGTGGGTACACCATCGCCTCGGAGGTGCTGGGCATTCCGGTCAAGACGGAGCCGACAGAGTCCGAGGGCAAGCCCGAACTGGTCAAGGCCTTCCAGGACGCGACCGCTGCCTTCGACTCGGCCGGCATCTGCATCTTCACCAGCTTCGCCTGGACGCTGGCTGACGTGGCTCCGCAGGTGCAGGCCGCCTGTGGCGAGGAGTTCACCATGGAGCACCTGAACCACATCGGGGAACGCATCTGGAACATGGAGCGGGAGTTCAACAACGCCGCCGGCTTCACGTCCAAGGACGACAGCCTGCCCAAGCGCCTGCTGACGGAAGCGGCCAAGACCGGCCCCGGCAAGGGCTCGGTGAGCAAGTTGCCCGAGATGCTGCCCAAGTACTATGAGGCACGGGGCTGGGACGCCGACGGACGGCCGACCGCTGCCACCAAGGAACGCCTGGGTCTGTGAGCACATGGCACACCACCTGATCCTTGGCACGGGGCCGGCCGGTGTGATCGCGGCGGAAACCCTCCGCAAGCACGCGCCTGCCGACCGCATCACCCTGGTCGGAGACGAGCCGGAGCCGCCGTACTCCCGCATGGCCATCCCCTACCTGCTTATCGGCCAGATCGATGAGCGGGGGACTTACCTGCGCAAGTCGCCCGACCACTTCGCGCGGCAACGCATCGACGTGATCCACGGGCGGGCCACCCGGCTCGACGCTGCGGCCCGTACCGTGACGCTGGACAACGGGCAGACGCTCGGGTTCGACCGGCTGCTCATCGCCACCGGCTCCCACCCGGTGCGCCCGCCGATCGCCGGCATGGACCTGCCGGGGGTGCACCCCTGCTGGACGCTGGAGGACGCGCGCGCCATCATGCGGCTCGCTCGCCCCGGGGCCCGCGTGCTGCAGATGGGGGCGGGCTTCATCGGCTGCATCATCATGGAAGCGCTGAAGCAGCGTGGGGTGGCCCTGACCGTGGTCGAGATGGGCGACCGCATGGTCCCGCGGATGATGGGGCCAGCGGCCGGCGGCATGATCCGATCCTGGTGCGAGTCCAAAGGCGTTCGGGTGTTCACCGGTACCAAGGTCGAGGCGATTGAGCGGGCCGATGGCGAGGCCTTGCGGGTGCGCCTGTCCAACGGCGAGGCGCTGGAGGTGGATCTGGTCATCAGTGCCACGGGTGTGCGTCCTGCCATCGGCTTTCTGGAGGATTCGGGCGTGACCTGTCTGCTGGGGGTGCTCACCGACGAGCACATGCAGACCAGCGTGCCAGGCATCTACGCCGCCGGCGATTGCGCCGAAGCCTTCGATAAGGTGAGCGGCAAGGCCATCGTCAGTGCCATCCAGCCCAATGCGGCCGACCAGGCTTATGTGGCGGCCATGAACATGGCGGGCAAGCCGTCCGAGCTCAAGGGCGTGACGCAGATCAACGTGCTCGACACCCTGGGTCTGATTTCGGCGAGCTTCGGTCAGTGGGAAGGGGTGCCGGATGGAGAGAAGGTCGAGCGGCATGACCCGGAGCGCCATCGGGTGCTCAGCCTGCAGTTCGATGGCGACGTGATGGTGGGCTGCAACAGCGTGGGCTGGACCGATCACATCGGCGTGATGCGTGGCCTGGTGGAAGGGCGGGTGCGGCTGGGCGAGTGGAAAGACCACCTGCTGCAGGACCCGACCCAGCTCATGAAGGCCTACCTGGCCACGGCCCAGGGGCAGGGCCAGTGGAGCGGTGCCAGCGACACCCGCCGCCGTTGATGCCGATGCGAGTGACGCTGAAACTGTTTGCCACCCTTGGCGACTACCTGCCCCCGGGCGCCCGCTTCAACCAGATCGAACTCGACCTGGACGACGGCACGGTCGTGCAGGCGGTGATCGACCGCTACAGCCTGCCACCGAAGCTGGTGCATCTGGTGCTGGTCAATGGCCATTTCGTGCCTCCCGAGGTGCGCGCCACCCAGCCGCTGATCGAGGGTGACGTGCTGGCCATCTGGCCGCCCATCGCTGGCGGTTGAGCCGTGCAGTCCCATTACCCCGAGGCCTTCGAGCGCGACATGGCCTGCTCGCTGGCTGAATGGAAGGGGCGCCTTCCATTGGCGATTGGAGACATGCCGTGGGAGCACGTGGGGGCAGCCGCAGTTCGGGTCTGCCTGCCGAGCGGGCGACTGGAACTGGCCTGGGAGCCACTGCCGGACCGTGTCATTGCCCTGATGCGCATGCCCCGCCTGGCCGTGCGGTTCCGCTTTGCCGGAGTGCCGGCCGAGGAGCGGCTGCACTTCATGAAGCACTTCGATCTGGTGTTGCAGCGCGGCGGGGGATGAAGCCACGGAGATGCCGAAGGCCGCCGAGAAGTCGACGGCGCTAAGGATGGGTGAGGCTCACGGAGGGTCTCCTGACATTCATGCTCCAGGGGTTAATGGTGCGTGGCATCCACCCGCCAGAGTTTGATTGTTGTCAACGAGACCCGAAGGAATGGCGCCGGAAGGGCGCGTTCACCACGAAGGGGTCAACGGTAGCTGCGCCGGGCCGGGGCCGGACCGCCGGAGCGTTGCTCGATGTGACGGAAGGTGATCCGACCCTTGGTGAGGTCGTAGGGCGAAAGCTCCAGCGACACCTTGTCACCCGCCAGGATGCGGATGTGGTGCTTCTTCATCTTGCCCGCCGAATAGGCGATCAGGGTGTGACCGTTGTCGAGCGTCACGCGGTAACGGGAATCGGGCAGGACTTCGTCCACCTTGCCCTGCATTTCAATCAGATCTTCTTTAGCCAATGGTTTTCCTTGGAATCGACTGCCAGGCCCATGCCAAGCAACGGTTCGGGTTGATTCACGGCCACCGGCATGCCATGAGGCATGAAACCCGGACAAAACCGGAAGGGGTGGCCTACGCGAGGGTTTGCCCGCCACAGACATTGAAGTTGACGCCTCGGAAGGACCACTGGGCGCTTCAAGGTGGCTACAGGCCCGCGGAGGGCCAGGCGTGTCATACGACAGAGGTTGCGACGACGAGCGAGCCGCAACCT
>JAUVXK010000101.1 GCA_030603635.1 Burkholderiales bacterium
ATCCAGCCGGCCGGGTGCCGGGGCTCGCCTGGGTGAGGTCGCCCGCATCGAGCAGGCGCGGGCACCGGCTTCCCAATACGCCTCGTCCGACGGGCGCCCCGCCATCTCCATGGCCGTGACCAAGAAGGCCGGGGTCAACACACTCGAGATGATGGAGCGCATCCGCATATACATCGAGCAACAGAACCCCATCCTCGCGCAACTGGGCCTGACGCTGGCGCTGACCGACGACCAGACCGTACCCACGCGCGAAGCCATCGACGTGATGCAGACCAACGCCTTCTACGGCATCCTGCTGGTGCTGGCAGTGTGCTGGCTCTTCCTGGGCTGGCGCATCGGGGTACTGGTGGCTCTGGGCATTCCGTTCTCACTCATGGGTACCTTCGCCCTGCTCGCGCCATTGGGCTATACCGTGAATGTGTCGGTACTGCTGGGGGTGGTGATCGCCCTGGGCATGCTGGTGGACGACGCCGTGGTAGTGGTGGAGTCCATCTACTACCGCATGGAGCGCGGCCAGCAGGTGCTGCAGGCCAGCCTGGACGGCATCGTCGAGGTCTGGAAACCGGTCATAGCCTCCATTGCCACCACGCTCGCCGCCTTCCTGCCGCTGATGCTGCTGCCCGGCATCGTGGGCAAGTTCATGTTCGTGATCCCCTTTGTGGTGACCGTGGCGCTGCTGATTTCCATCATCGAAGCGTTCTGGATGATGCCGGTGCACGTGAGTGTGATCGGGGTGCGGTTCGACAAGCCCTCTCGCGTCCAGCGCTGGCGCAACGCCTTCAACCATGCCATCCGTCTGCGCTATGCCCAGGCCCTGGCCTACGTGCTGCGTCGCCCCGTGCGCTTTGGGCTGGTGGGCATGGGTATCGTGGCACTGGCCGTCTCCCTGGTGGCCACAGGCATCGTCCGGGTGCAGTTTTTCGCGTTCGATCCGGTGCGGGCCTTCTATGTGAACGTGGACATGCCCGCCACCGCCACACTGGAAGAAACGCTGGCCGCCACCGAAGCCGTGGAACGCGCCGTGAGGGAGCGCCTGCACGGCGTGGGACCGGCCGAGGAAGGCCACGAGGCCCGGGCCGTCACATCCACGGCTGGCCTCAAGTTCACCGACACCGAGCCGGTCTACGGCGACCAGTACGGCCAGGTGTTCGTTTCCCTCAACCCTCGGACGGACGACGCCCGCGAGGTGCAGGAGGTGGTGGAAGATCTGCGCGCCGACATCGAAGCCATGACCACTCCCGGCCTCAAGAGCTTCACCGTGCTGTCGGGCGGCCCACCCGCCGGCAAGGCAATTGCCATCAAGGTGCGGGGCGACGACTTCGACCGCATCCAGGACGCCGCCAACGCCCTCAAGGAACTGGTCGCCACCATCCCTGGCACCAAGGACATCCAGGACGACAATCTCCCCGGCCGGCCGCAACTGCAGCTCACGCTCAACCGTGAAGCCATGCGCGACATGGGGCTGAATGCCCAGCAGGTGGCGCGGTTGGTGCGACTGGCCGTGGATGGCGAAACCGTGGCTTTCACGCGCGACCAGGGCGACAAGATCGAGCTGCGCGTGCGCAGCGCCTCGGCCATGGACCTGCGCCAGGACCCGTCCGCTCTGTTGAACGAGCCGGTGGCCCTGCCCAACGGACAGGTCACCCGCCTGGGCGAACTGGTGGACGTGGAGGTGCAACCTGGCCGCGGCTTCATCCGCCACTACAACTTGCGCCGCACCATCACCGTGGAAGCCAACCTGGACAAGGACATCACCGACACCAAGGCCGCCAACGACATGGTCAAGGCAGGCTGGGAACAGATACGCACCCAGCATCCTGGCATCGACCTCGACTTCTCTGGCGAGCTGGAAGACATCGAGGAAAGCCTCAACGCCATGGGGATGCTGTTCATGCTCGGCGTGGGCCTGATCTACCTGATCCTCGCGGCCCAGTTCCGCAGCTACTTCCAGCCGCTGATGATCCTGGTCTCGGTGCCTCTGGCCTTCACCGGTGTGGCCTTCGGCCTGGCGATTTCGGGCAACCCGCTGTCGCTGTACACCCTGTACGGCGTGATCGCGCTCAGCGGTATCGCGGTGAATTCGGCCATCGTGCTCATTGACGCAGCCAACGACCGGCTCAAACAGGGCATGAGCGTGATGCACGCCACCATCTATGCGGCGCGGCGGCGCGTCGTGCCCGTGCTCATCACCAGCTCCACCACCATTGGGGGCCTCTCGTCGCTGGCTTTCGGGTTGGGCGGCCAGAGCCTGCTGTGGGGGCCGGTGGCAGCGAGCATCGTCTGGGGGCTGGCCGTGTCCACCGTGCTCACCCTGTTCGTGGTGCCGCTGCTGTTCCAGAGCTTCATGCGCCGTCGGCAGGCATGGGCCCGGGGGAAGGTATGGGCATGACGCCCGAGGCCTATGTTCAGGAAAAAGCCGCTGCCTCGGGCAGCAGCTTCTACTACGCCTTCCTGTTCCTGCCGCCCCCTCGGCGGGCGGCCATCACCGCGTTCTATGCCTTCTGTCGTGAGATCGACGACGTGGTGGACGAGGTGCACGACCCTGGCGTGGCCCAGGCCAAGCTCAACTGGTGGCGACAGCAGGTGCTGCGCTGCTTCAACGAGGCCCATGACGCCCCCGAGCACCCCGCCCTGCTCGCCCTGCGGCCGCACCTGCCGGTGTACGGCATCGAATCCACCCACCTGATGCAGGTGATCGACGGTTGCCAGATGGATTTGGAGCAGTCCCGATACCTGGATTACAACAACCTGCAACGCTACTGCCACCTGGTGGCGGGGGTGGTGGGCGAAGTCGCCGCGCGCATCTTCGGTCAGACCGACCCGTCCACCACCGCCTACGCCCACCGGCTGGGGCTGGCCTTCCAGCTCACCAACATCATCCGCGACGTCGGCGAAGACGCCGTGCGCGGACGCATCTACCTGCCCGTCAACGAACTGCAGCGCTTTGACGTCAAGGCCCACGAGCTGCTCAAGCGCGGTCAGACCAGCGACGCCACCTTCCCCAGCCGCTTCGAGGCGCTCATGCGTTTCCAGATCGAGCGCGCCCTGGGCTGCTACGACGAGGCCCTGGACCTGCTTCCCGTGGCTGACCGCCGCTCGCAGAAACCGGGGCTCATGATGGCCAGCATCTACCGGACCCTGCTGCGCGAAATCGCTGCCGAACCCCAGCTGGTGCTGACACGGCGCGTCAGCCTCACGCCCCTGCGCAAGTTCTGGCTGGCCTGGAAAGTGCAAGCCCTGGGACGGTTGTGAGGCACCGGGTCGCCATCATCGGCGGCGGCTGGGCCGGATTGGCGGCCGCCGTCCGCGCAACCGAACTGGGCCTGCAGGTCAGCGTATATGAAGCGTCACGGCACTGGGGGGGGCGGGCTCGACGCCTCACCCTTGCCCATCCAGCCGGTGATTCCCTGCCCTTGGACAACGGGCAGCACATTCTCATCGGCGCCTACCGCCAGACCCTGGAGCTGATGCGCACCGTGGGCGTGCCTCTGCAGG
Organism: Burkholderiales bacterium; assembly: GCA_030603635.1. Lineage (GTDB taxonomy): Bacteria > Pseudomonadota > Gammaproteobacteria > Burkholderiales > Burkholderiaceae_C > Tepidicella. The sequence continues at coordinate 3,496 of JAUVXK010000101.1, forward strand.
AGGTGCTGCGCCCCATGCCACTGGACCTGCGCTTTGCCGACGGCGGAGGCCTGGCCACGCCGCGCTGGGCACGCCGTTGGCCTGCCCCACTCGACATCCTGGCGGCCGTATGCCAGGCAGCCGGCTGGTCGTGGAGCGACCGATGGTCGTTCCTGCTGGCCGCTGCACGATGGCGTCGCCTGGGCTTTGACTGCCCCGCACATGCCAGCGTCGCCGACCTGTGCGCACGACTCACCCCACGTGTGATGGAAGACCTGATCGAGCCGTTGTGCGTGGCGGCCCTCAACACCCCGGCCCGGGAGGCGAGTGGACAGGTGTTCCTCACCGTGCTGCGCGACGCCTTGCTGGGTCAGGGCATGCCTCCGTGGCGGGCATCGGACCTTCTGCTGCCCTGCGCCGATCTGGGCCGGCTGCTACCGGATGCCGCGGTGCAATGGCTGCAACGCCATGGTGCGACGATGCACACCGGGGCCCGCGTGCGCAGCCTGGTGTTCCGAGACTCCGCGTGGCACCTGACGACCCCCGACTTCACCCATGAAGCAGACCACGTGATCGTGGCGACCGGGGCGCCGGAGGCCTCCGGCCTGCTGAAGCCCGTGGCCGGCGTTCCAGCCCACTGGCTGGCCCTGGCCCAGGCCATTCGGCACGAACCCATCGCCACCCTGTACGTCCAGGGTGAACTGGAGGGGGGATGGCCGGGGCAACAGCCCATGCTTGCCCTGCGCAGCCGCCATGCCGACGAACCCGCGCAATACGTGTTCCACCGAAACCGACTGGATGGGGCCATGTGGCCACCAGAGCGGCAGGACGTACCTCTGCTCGCCTTCGTGGCCAGCGCCTGCCGTCTGGATCGGCCGGACCTGGAAGCCGCCGTGCTCGCCCAGGCGCGTGAACAACTCGGACTGAACCAGCCACGACTGCTGCAAACCGTGATCGAGAAACGCGCCACTTTCGTCTGCTCGCCAGGTCTGCAACGCCCGGGGCGTGACGTTGCACCTGGCCTGACGGCGGCGGGAGACTACGTTGACGGCCCCTACCCCGCCACGCTGGAGGGAGCCGTGCGAAGTGGAGTCAACGCAGCAGACCGAGCCAGGGCACTTCTTCAAGGCCGTCAGCACGTGGCCCCCTGACGGTTCACGTCAACGACCAGCTGCCGTGAATGGAGTTTCGACCAGATGCCTTGGCCTCGTACATCATCCGGTCGGCCCGCTGGATGATGCCATCCAGCGATTCCTCCTTACCCCCGAAAAGCGTGACGCCCAGGCTGGCGGTACACCGGTAATGCAACCCGTCCAGGTCATAGTCTCTGGCCAGGGAGGCCCGTATCTTCTCGGCCACCACCGTGGCGCGCCTGGCCGCTTCGTCCGCATCGGCGCTGAGCTCAGCCAGCATCACCACGAACTCGTCACCGGCCCAGCGGGCAGCCGTGTCGCCCTGGCGCAACTCCGCCTGCAGGCGCTGGGCAACCGCCTGCAGCAATCGGTCGCCCTTGTCGTGCCCGTACTGGTCGTTCAAAAGCTTGAATCCATCCAGATCGAGAAACACCAGCGCGCTGTAGCGACCATGACGGACACTCAGCGCCATCAACTGCGCCAGCCGATCCAGCAGCAGGCGGCGATTGGGCAACTGCGTCAGGTGGTCATAGAAGGCCATCTGACGCACCTCTTCCTCCGCTTTGAGACGAAGTGCCTCTTCATGGGCCAAGGCCTCCAGGGTCTTGTCCTGTGTGCGATGGGTCCGCCACAACCCCAGGGCTGCCACCGCTGACACCGCTAGCACCATCCCAGCACCGATCCAGGCCAGGAACCACCACTGTTTCAGGGCCTCGTCCGGGCTGCGCGCAACCGCCACCACCAGCGCCCCGCGCATGTTCAGCTCGGGGGCCGAGATGGTTCTTTGCGCCATCCAGGTTTTCTGACCCGTGGTTCTTGCGGTACCCGATAGAAAGGTGCTTCGAGCCCCACTGTCAATGTGCTGGCTGAACAGGCTTCCGGGTTGTATCAGGTTGGTGCCCAGCAGTTCCGGGCGGTCGGGAAAATGCAGGGCGAGTTGCCCTTCCACATGCGCCAGCGCGACCCAGACGTCACCAGCAAAACGCACCGATGACAACAGGACCTCGAAGAACTCTGGGTCCAGGGTGGCCGTCACGATGTGCGCCAAGCGGCCATCGCCGGACATGGACACCCGCATCAGGTTCATGGAATAGACGCCCAGCACAGTCTCGAAAGGCTTGGACAGGTACAGCACATCGGGATCCGGGGCCTGAGAAACCATGGCGACATAGGCTCGGCCGGAAAAATCCCTGCCAACCAGGTTGTCCCGATTGCTGGCCAGCACCCGCCCAGAGGCTTCCAGCACATTCACGGTTCGCACCCCTGGCATGGCATCGCTCAGGGCTTTGAGACGAAGACTCAGCAGGCCGGGACTGTCCTGCAAAATCGGCAGGTCGCCCAGAACGGAGCGCAGCGCATTGGCCACCCCTTCAAACTGTCGAAGGATGTTCTCATCGATCACACGGGCCTTCGTCGTCAGTCGCTCCTGTTGCTCCTGGGTCAGCCTGACGCGCTCGAAGTACAACGTGGAAGCCACCAGCCCCGCGAAAAACAGCAACACCGTCAACAGGACCAGCCATTGCGTCCGTCTGGGGATGTTGATGCCTGAAAGAGCCATGGTGTGACGCATACCCGTGATGACAGATGTGGACACAATCATACAGCGCCGGGTATCAGTTCAAGGCTGTTTCAACCTAGGCCCACTCTTCAAAGGGCTACCTGAGCAGACATCCAGGTACACACCTTGGAGAGAGAGCACCTCCCCGAACAGCCCACCTTTCCCCATGACTGCGATGAAAAAGGCCACCAGGTGATCATTCCTGGCGGCCTTTGAGCAGGGTAATGGTGGAGCTGGGGGGAGCCGGAAATTGAGTCCGTTGCCCCCAGTCTCTGCCACCTAAATCCTTGTAAATCAATGACTTACAAGGGTGACAAGCCCTTTTCAGGTCATACACTCGGCGCGAGTGGCACCCCAAAATGGATGCCTCAGTGTACGCCAAAACGCGGTTCAGGCTGCGCTTAGGTGGTGGAGATTTTTGCGCGCATATTTGGTGCAAAGAATGACCCCCATTGGATTTGCGGACGTGGGTTTAATGCCGCACTGTTTACTGTACCAACACCCAGCATCACCTGCCAAGTCATCAGCCAGGACCAGACATACCAGCGGTCGCGACCCGATCGGGTAGCAACGTGGACACGGCCACCGGCCCATACCGCCGCGTGGCCCCTTGGCGGGCGCTCTGCTGTGCCTTTGCCAGCATCGCCGCCACAGCGGGTGAACGCTGCACGTTCTGCTGCTGCCTGATTTCAGGCGTTGGCTCGGGTGCTGCCTCTGCCGGTTTCGGTCCTGTGGCTTCATAGTCGGGAGAGCGCCCCATCACGAAGTCCGCAATCCGTCTGGCGTCCTTGGCCGCTCGGAAAATCTCGAACTTGTCCTCTTTGAGCCGCTTGACCCATGCGCCGACATACGCCGCATGGTTGTCCACGGGCGTGGGCACCCCGAGTTCTGCGCACAGGAAAGCGCTGCCGAGTTCTGCTCTGAGTTCTTCCTGTGCGTACTCGTCGGTGCCCCACTGCCCGAACTGGCGATTGAGCCGGTGCACTGCGCCCGTCCAGTGTCCAATCTCATGCAAGAGGGTTCCGGCCCACCGTGCCGCGTCAGGAAACGCCCCCTCGGGGGGCATCTGGATGTAATCCCGATCGGCGCCAGGCGCGTAATACGCACGGTCGCCACCGATGCGAATCTCTGGCTTCAAGCGGTCCAAGACTTGCTGCACCGCTTCCGCGGGCGTCCATTCCCGCTTGGGCCATTCCAGGGGTGCCAGCCCTTCCAACTGGCTCGCGTGAAACACGCGGTACTCGGTCAGAAACGGGATGCGGCGCTTGCCGTCATCGTCTTCCCTGCCTCTACCGCTCCGCTGCGGCCCTTCCTCGTTGCCGTCCACGTCGAGCATCTTGAAAAAGTAGACCGGCGTGGACCGGCTGCCCTTGCGCACTTTCACGCCCAGTTCGTTGGCTTGCTTGAACGTGAACCAGCGGGGATCGGTGTGGCCCTCGGCGTGCGCGGTCATGAGCAACAGCATGGCGTTGACGCCGTTGTACTGGCGGCCACTGCTGCCGTTCATCGGCAGGCCCGTGCCCGACACCTGATCCCACGGCCTTTGCCATGGGGCTGTGCCGCTTTCAATGGCCGCGACTATCTTGTCCGTGATTTCTTGGTACAGGTCGCGCCGTGAAGGGGCTGCTTTGGGTGGGGTCTTCTCAGCCATGGCGCACTCCCCATTGGTCGGCGTCCATCTGTGTTGCCCAGTCGTCTGGGTCTTGTTCCATGGTCGGCATCGGCTGCTCGTCTTGCGGGCCGCTCAGGTGCAGGCCCACGGCCAGGCCGCTATCGGTGGTCAGTTCTGCATGGAAGTACGTGGCCGCGCCATCCAGGACCGCTTGCAACTCGTCCAGGAGCACGCGAGCCAGGCCTGGGGTCAGGGTGATGATGTGGTGATTCATGTCATAGCCCTCCCAGTGCCGAGAGTGCTGCGGCCATGTTCTGATTGCCATTGATCCGCATGCGCTGGAACAGCGGCGAGCCGACATCGAAGAAAAGCGGCGCACCGTCCACTGCACCCGACGTGGACAAGGCCAGGCCGGGAAACCCTGTACCGCTCACTGCCGCCGATGGGTCAATCTGAGGCGTCCAGGCGTCCACGCTGGGCACGCCCTCGCGAATGCATACATACGTTTGCAGGTCTGGCAGCAGGGATTCGACGTGAATAGGCACCCCGTCTGCGGGACACAGCACCTCCGCGTTCGGGGACATGGGGTAGTCTTTGCCGGTGCTAGACCGAATGGCAGGCGGAACGGTGCGCAGGCCGGTCGCTGAGAGCATCAGCGCCAAGGGGGAAACCTCGAACACCAAGGCGGCGGTGCTCGTTGCGGTCTTCTGGGTAATGACAAAGCAGAACCAGCGTTTGCCGCCGCTTGTGCAGGCATACAGGTACTCGACGGGGGGCTGCGTCAACTCTGGGAGCGCGAGCACGAAGTCATCGGGATAGAAGCGCATCACGTCCCAATGGACGTACATGCAGGACATGCCGAAGCACTTGGCGGTTGCGGCGGCTTGGCCGCTCAGCGCGGGTTGCAGGCTGTCAAGCCAGGCAAACGACGCGGGTGAGGCGATGCGGTGAAGGTTGTGGGCGTTCGCGTTCATGGGTGGTCTCCGTGGTTCATGTAGGTGGGTGGCAAGCGCTTGGCAATCAGGTTCTGGATGGGGTTCATCCGCGCTGCCGGTGGTCGCTTTGGGTAGGTGTTGTTGGCCATGGCAGGACCATGGGCAGGCTCGTGGTCGGCGCGGTTCCGGCGCTCAAACTCCGCTACGGCGCGGTGGACGGCGGGGCCACCATCGCCAGGACTCATCCCTTTCGGGCGTAGGTTGAGCAACTCCGCGAGAAGTCGCAGCAGGGTGATCAGCATGGTTTGTCTCCTTTGGAAA
>JAUVXK010000064.1 GCA_030603635.1 Burkholderiales bacterium
TCCATTACCGGAAGCCTTTTCATTAGCAAAGTGCTTGATTCTGTTGGTTGCGGAGGCAAGATTTGAACTTGCGACCTTTGGGTTATGAGCCCAACGAGCTACCAGACTGCTCCACTCCGCGCCAAGACGAAAATTATAGCACGATTTATTCAGCTGTTGCCACTTCTTCGGCAGACGTTTCTTCGGCACGGTCCACCAGCTCGATCAGGGCCATCGGAGCATTGTCGCCCACGCGGAAGCCCATCTTCAGGATACGGGTGTAACCGCCCGGACGCGCCTTGAAGCGGGGACCGAGTTCATTGAACAGCTTGACGACCACGTCACGGTCGCGCAGGCGATCGAATGCCAGACGCTTGTTGGCCAGGGTCGGTTCCTTGGCCAGGGTGATCATGGGCTCGACGACGCGGCGCAATTCCTTGGCCTTGGGCAGGGTGGTCTTGATAACTTCGTGCGTGAGCAGCGAGTTCATCATGTTGCGCAGCATGGCCAGGCGGTGGCTGCTGGTGCGGTTGAGTTTGCGAAGTCCGTGTCCGTGACGCATGGTGATTTCCTTTCTAGTGTCACCCGCAGCCGTATCAGGTACTGCGGGGGGTCAGGGGCAATGAAAAACGATCAGTGCTTTTCCAGGCCGGCGGGCGGCCAGTTTTCCAGCTTCATGCCCAGCGTCAAGCCGCGCGAAGCCAGCACTTCCTTGATTTCGTTGAGCGACTTGCGGCCCAGATTCGGGGTCTTGAGCAGCTCATTCTCGGTGCGCTGGATCAGGTCACCGATGTAGTAGATGTTTTCGGCCTTCAGGCAGTTGGCCGAACGCACCGTCAGTTCCAGCTCATCCACCGGGCGCAGCAGGATCGGATCGAACTGCTGTGCACCGCCGCCCTTCTGGCCGCCACCCACTTCAAAGGCGTCGACACCTTCCAGCTGCGCGAAGACCGCCAGCTGTTCGACGAGGATCTTGGCGGCAGCGCGAACGGCTTCTTCAGGGCCCACGGCGCCATTAGTCTCGATGTCGAGCACCAGCTTGTCCAAGTCGGTACGCTGTTCCACGCGGGCATTTTCCACCGCATAGCTGACGCGCTTGATCGGGGAGAAGGAGGCGTCCAGCACGATGCGGCCGATGGAACGGGTATTGTCATCGCCACGGCGCAGGTTGCCCGGCACATAGCCACGGCCCTTTTCCACCTTGATCTGCATATCCAGCTTGGCGCCAGCAGCCAGAGTGGCGATGTGATGGTCCGGATTCAGGATCTCGACATCGTGCGGGGTCTGGATATCGGCCGCGGTCACCACGCCTTCACCGTCCTTGCGCAGGCTCAGCGTGACCTCGTCGCGGTTGTGCAGCTTGAACACCACGCCCTTGAGGTTGAGCAGGATGTTGACCACGTCTTCCTGGACGCCGTCGATCGACGAGTACTCGTGCACCACCCCAGCGATGGTCACTTCCGTGGGGGCGTGACCCACCATCGAGGACAGCAGCACACGACGCAGGGCATTGCCCAGGGTGTGGCCGTAACCCCGCTCGAAAGGCTCGAGCGTCACCTCGGCGCGATGGGCCGACAGGTGCTCGACGTTGATGTTCTTGGGTTTGAGCAGGTTATTCAGCATTCGGACTTCCTTCAATACCCTCGGCTCGTTACACCGATAAGGCCGATGGAGCACAAAATCCCGGACCCCGCCAGCAGCGGAATCCGGGCTCTAAGAGGAGTCTCGCGATCAACGCGAGTACAGTTCGACAATCAGGGATTCGTTGATGTCGGAGCCGAATTCGTCACGGTCCGGCACCTTCTTGAATGTGCCCTCTGCCTTCTCGGCGGCCACTTCCACCCAGGCCGGGAAACCGATCTGCTTGGCCAGCTCCAGCGCTTCCTTGACGCGGTTCTGGTTGCGCGACTTCTCGCGAACGGCCACCACGTCACCGGCCTTGACCAGGAACGACGGAATGTTCACGCTCTGCCCATTGACCACGATGGCCTTGTGCGACACCAGCTGACGCGCTTCGGCACGGGTGGAGGCAAAGCCCATGCGGAACACGACGTTGTCCAGGCGGGACTCGAGCAGGCTCAGCAGGTTGGAACCGGTGTTGCCACGGCGGCGATCGGCTTCGGCGAAGTAACGGCGGAACTGACGTTCCAGCACACCGTAGATGCGTTTGACCTTCTGCTTTTCACGAAGCTGCAGACCGAAGTCGGAGGTGCGCTGACCCGATGTGCGGCCGTGCTGGCCGGGCTTGGAATCGAACTTGGCCTTGTCACTGATGGAGCGGCGGGCGCTCTTGAGCAACAGGTCGGTGCCTTCACGGCGGGAGAGTTTGGCCTTGGGGCCGAGGTAACGTGCCACGTGGTTTTCCTTCAGTTTCAACTGCCGCAGGAGGCCTGCGGGAGCCGACACCCATTCGTGCCGGCGGTGGTCTTAACGACAACGCCACCGCAGCGAACTGCAGTGGCTCAAAGCAAAAAGCTTTTCAGTATAGTGCCGACGGGAATACCCGTCAAGCCACAACCCTCAGATGCGGCGACGCTTCTGGGGGCGGCAGCCGTTGTGCGGCACCGGCGTCACGTCGGAAATGGACGTGATGCGAATGCCCAGGGCACCCAGCGCACGGACCGATGACTCGCGACCCGGGCCCGGGCCCTTGATCTCGACGTCCAGGTTCTTGATGCCCTGTTCCATGGCGGCACGGCCGGCCACTTCCGAGGCCACCTGAGCGGCAAACGGCGTGGACTTGCGCGAGCCCTTGAAACCCTGACCACCCGACGACGCCCAGGCCAGTGCATTGCCCTGACGGTCGGTGATGGTGATGATGGTGTTGTTGAACGACGCGTGCACGTGGGCAATGCCGTCGGCAATGTTCTTGCGGACCTTCTTGCGAACGCGGGCAGCGGCGCTACTGGATTGTTGCTTAGCCATAACTGTCCTTTAACCAATTACTTCTTCAGCGACTGAGCGGCCTTGCGCGGGCCCTTGCGGGTGCGGGCGTTCGTCTTGGTGCGCTGGCCACGAACGGGCAGGCCACGACGGTGGCGGAAGCCGCGGTAGCAACCGATGTCCATCAGGCGCTTGATGTTCATCGTGGTTTCGCGGCGCAGGTCACCCTCGATGGTGTAGGTGTTGACCTGATCGCGCACCTTTTCCAGCTCGGCGTCCGTCAGATCCTTGATCTTCTTGGAGTAGTCGATGCCGCAGGCCTCGCAGATCTTGCGGGCGCGGGTGCGACCGATGCCAAAAATGGCGGTCAGGCCGATTTCGGCGTGCTTGTGCGGCGGGATGTTGATACCTGCAATACGTGCCATGGTGGTCCTCTAAACGATTCAGCCTTGACGCTGTTTGTGTCGCGGGTCGGTGCAGATGACGCGAACGACGCCATGGCGACGGATGATCTTACAGTTGCGGCACATTTTCTTGACCGAAGCCGAAACTCTCATGTCTTTCTCCTGAACAGATTCTCAAAAACTCACTTGGTACGGAACACGATCCGGGCCCGGGTGAGGTCGTAGGGCGTGAGCTCCACCTTGACCTTGTCACCCGGAAGGATGCGGATGTAGTGCATCCTCATCTTGCCGGAAATGTGTCCCAGGACCACATGTCCATTTTCCAATTTGACGCGAAACGTGGCGTTGGGGAGGTTTTCAATGACCTCGCCCTGCATCTCGATGACATCGTCCTTGGCCATGACTTACACACCTGGAGACGCCTTGAAATTAGCTTTTTTCAACAGCGACTCGTACTGCTGCGACATCACGTAATTCTGCACCTGGGCCCAGAAATCCATGGTCACAACCACGATGATCAGCAACGAGGTGCCACCGAAATAGAACGGCACGTTGTAACGCAGGATCAGAAACTCCGGCAACAGACACACCGCCGTGATGTAGATCGCGCCGGCCAGCGTCAGCCGGACCAGGATCTTGTCGATGTGACGCGCCGTCTGATCGCCCGGACGGATGCCCGGAATGAAGGCACCGCTCTTCTTCAGGTTGTCTGCCGTCTCACGGCTATTGAACACCAGCGCCGTGTAGAAGAAGCAGAAGAAGATGATGGCGGCGGCGTAGAAACCGACATAGATCGGTTGCCCCGGCGACAGGGCCGAAGCCAGATCGCGCAGCCAGCGGGTCGAATCCCCCGTGCTGACCCAGCTCACGAGCGTGGTCGGCAGCAGGATGATGGACGAGGCGAAGATCGGCGGGATCACGCCAGCCATGTTCAGCTTCAGCGGCAGATGCGACGACTGGCCGCCGTACACCTTGTTGCCGACCTGACGACGCGCATAGTTCACCAGGATCTTGCGTTGACCGCGCTCGATGAACACCACGAAGTAGGTCACCACGACCACCAGCAGGACGATGAAGATCGCCGCCAGGATGCTCATCGCACCTGTACGAACCAGCTCCAGCAGGCCGCCGATGGCGCTCGGCAGACCCGCCACGATGCCAGCGAAGATCAGGAGCGAGATCCCGTTGCCGATGCCGCGCTCGGTGATCTGCTCACCCAGCCACATCAGGAACATGGTGCCGGCCACCAGGCTGACCACCGCCGTGAAGCGGAAGGTGAAACCAGGGTCGATCACGAGACCGGGCATCCCCTCCAGCGCCAGCGCGATGCCGAGTGACTGGAAAATCGCCAGCGCCAGCGTGCCGTAGCGCGTGTACTGGGTGATCTTCCGGCGGCCGGCCTCGCCTTCCTTCTTCAGCTGGACGAGCGAGGGCACCACGTACGTCATGAGCTGCATGATGATCGATGCCGAGATGTACGGCATGATCCCCAGGGCGAACACCGCGAACCGCTCCAGCGAACCGCCGGAGAACATGTTGAACAGGTTCAGGATGTTGCCCTGCTGCCCGCGGAAGAGCTGACTCAGCTGGTCCGGATCGATGCCCGGCACCGGGATGTGTGCACCGATCCGGTACACCACCAGCGCGAGCAGCAAAAAGACCAGCCGGCGACGCAGGTCACCGAACTTGCCGGTTTTCGCGAGGGAGGCTGCGTTTGTGGCCACAAGCGTTTCCGAGGGTTAGCCGATTCAGGCCAGCGAGCCGCCAGCGGCTTCGATGGCTGCCTTGGCACCTGCAGTCGCGCCGATGTTGCTCAGCTTGACGGCAATGCTCAGTTCACCGGTCTTGATCACCTTGACCTTTTTGGCCAGCTCCGGCACCAGGCCGGCCTGCTTCAGTGCCAGCAGGTCCACCTCGGTAGCACCCAGGGCCTGCAGATCGGACAGGGTCACTTCGGCGTTGAACCGCAGGGATTGAGACTTGAAGCCACGCTTGGGCAAACGGCGCTGCAGGGGCATCTGGCCGCCTTCGAAGCCGACCTTGTGATAGCCACCGGCACGGGACTTCTGGCCCTTGTGACCGCGACCGGCCGTCTTGCCCAGACCGGAGCCGATGCCACGACCCACACGACGCTTGGCGTGCTTGGCGCCGGCGGCGGGCTTGAGAGTGTTGAGTTCCATGTGTGAGACTCCGATCAGATCACTTTGACCAGGTAACTGATCTTGTTGATCATGCCGCGTACGGCAGGGGTGTCCTGCAGTTCGCTGACGCTATTGAGCTTGCGCAGACCCAGGCCACGCACGGTGGCACGGTGATCCACTTTGCAGCCGATGGGGCTGCGAACCAGTTGCACTTTGATGGTGTTGGCAGTCGTCATGATCGCTCCAGTCAACCCACGATCTCTTCCACCGACTTGCCGCGCTTGGCAGCAACTTCGGCGGGGGTCGTCGAGTGTTTCAGCGCGTCCAGCGTGGCACGCACCAGGTTGTACGGGTTGGTCGAGCCATGGCTCTTGGCGACCACGTCGGTCACGCCCAGCACCTCAAAAACGGCACGCATCGGGCCGCCAGCGATGATGCCGGTACCCTTGACGGCCGGCAGCATCATCACCTTGGAGGCACCGTGCTGTCCATGCACCTCGTGGTGCAGGGAACCGCTGCGCAGCGACACCTTGAACATGTTGCGACGGGCTTCGTCCATGGCTTTCTGGACAGCGACCGGCACTTCACGCGCCTTGCCTTTGCCCATGCCCACGCGGCCGTCACCATCACCGACCACGGTCAGCGCTGCGAAACCCATGATGCGGCCACCTTTGACCACCTTGGTCACGCGGTTGACCGCGATCATCTTCTCGCGCAGGCCGTCGTCGTTGCCTTCGCTCTTCACATTGGCTTGCATCTTTGCCATTTGCGTTTCCCCAATCAGAATTGCAGGCCGGCTGCACGCGCGGCATCTGCCAGGGCTTTGACACGGCCGTGGTAGGCGAAACCGGAACGGTCGAAGGCCACCTTCTCGATGCCGGCGGCTTTCGCCTTCTCGGCAATGCGCTTGCCGATCAGCTCGGCCGCCGCCTTGTTGCCGCCCTTGCCTGCGCCGCCCAGCTGGGCACGCACCTCGGCTTCGACGGTGGAGGCAGACACCAGCACCTTCGAGCCGTCGTCGGAGATGACGTTGGCATAGATGTGCAGGTTGGTGCGATTCACGCTCAGGCGCACCGCGCCCTGCTGGGCAATGCGGATGCGGGTCTGACGGGCACGACGCAAACGCTGTTCTTTTTTCGTCAACATGTTCGCTGTCCTTATTTCTTCTTGGTCTCTTTGATGATGACCTTCTCATCCGCATAGCGGATGCCCTTGCCCTTGTAGGGCTCGGGGGGACGCACGGCACGGATCTCGGCGGCGATCTGGCCCACGCGCTGACGGTCAGCGCCCTTGACCACGATCTCCGTCGGAGCCGGCGTGGCCACGGTGATGCCTTCGGGCATCACGAAGTCCACCGGGTGGGAGTAACCCACGGCCAGGTTGAGCTTGTTGCCGGAAGCGGCGGCCTTGTAGCCCACGCCGATCAGCGTCAGCTTCTTCTCGAAGCCCTTGCTCACCCCATTGACCATGTTGTTGACCAACTGGCGCATCGTGCCACGCATGGCGTTGGCTTCTGCCGTGGCATCAGCGGCCACGAAGGACAGCTTGCCGTTGGCGTTTTCGATCTTGACCAGCGGATTGAGATTCACGCTCAGGGCACCGAGGGTACCCTTGGCGGTGATGACGTCCTGCTTGATGGCCACCTCGACACCCTGAGGGATGACGACGGGCGCTTTACCTACACGAGACATTTCAGATACTCCTCAATGCGCGCGTCAGGCGACGTAACACAGAACTTCGCCACCGACACCGGCAGCGCGCGCTTTGCGATCGGTCATCACACCTTTGGGCGTGGTGACGATGGCAACACCCAGGCCATTCTGGACCTGGGGAATCGACTTGGCACCCTTGTACACGCGCAAACCGGGACGGCTGACGCGCTCGATGCGCTCGATCACCGGACGGCCGGCGTAGTACTTCAGGGCGATCTCGAGTTCGCTCTTGCCGCCCTCGGTCTTGACCTGGAAACCGTCGATGTAGCCTTCGTCCTTCAGCACCTGCGCAATGGCGGCCTTCACCTTGGAGGAAGGCATGGCCACAGTGGCCTTTTCCACCATCTGCGCGTTGCGGATGCGGGTCAACATGTCGGCGATAGGATCACTCATGCTCATTTCGTTACTCCTTCGCGGCTTACCAGCTGGCCTTGGTCACGCCGGGAATTTCACCGGCAAAGGCCATTTCGCGGATCTTCATGCGGCCGAGGCCGAACTGCTTGAAGGTGCCACGGGGACGGCCGGTGATTTCACAACGGGCGCGCTGGCGGGTCGGATTGGCGTTGCGGGGCAGTTTCTGCAGGGCCAGTCGGGCAGCGTCGCGCTCCTCGTCGGAACGCTTGGCATCCTTGGCGGCAGCCTTCAACTCGTTGTACTTGTTGGCGAACTTGGCGGCGAGTTTTTCGCGCTTGAGTTCACGCTGGAGCAAAGCTTGTTTAGCCACACACCACCTCAGTTCTTGAACGGGAAACGGAAACCGGCCAGCAACGCCTTGCACTCGGCGTCGTTCTTGGCGGTCGTCGTGATGCTGATGTTCAGACCACGCACGGCATCGACCTTGTCGTATTCGATTTCCGGGAAGATGATCTGCTCTTTGACACCGATGTTGTAGTTGCCACGGCCGTCGAACGCCTTGCCGGAAATGCCACGGAAGTCACGCACACGAGGCAGGGCGACGGTGACAAAACGGTCCAGGAATTCGTACATGCGGGCACCACGCAGGGTGACCATGCAGCCGATGGGCTGGCCTTCGCGGATCTTGAAGCCGGCGATGGCCTTGCGGGCTTTGGTGGTCACCGGCTTCTGACCGGAGATCTTGGTCAGGTCGCCGACAGCATTTTCCAGCACCTTTTTGTCGGCCACGGCCTCACCCACACCCATGTTCAAGGTGATCTTGGTGATGCGCGGCACTTCCATCACAGACTGGTAGCCGAACTGCTCTTTCAGAGCGGGAGCGATCTTGTCGCGGTAGATTTGTTGGAAGCGTGCCATGGTCATGCCACCTTGATTTCTTCGCCGCTGGACTTGTAGACGCGCACTTTCTTGCCGTCGGCCAGCACTTTCACACCCACGCGATCGGCCTTGCCGGTGGCCGCATTGAAGATGGCCACGTTCGACTGGTGGATGGACATGGTTTTTTCCACGATGCCACCGGTCACACCCTTCATGGGATTCGGCTTGGTGTGCTTCTTGACGGTGTTCACACCCTCGACCACCACGCGCTCTTCATCGGCACGCAGGACCACCTTGCCACGCTTGCCCTTGTCGCGGCCCGCGATCACGATGACTTCGTCGCCTTTACGGATCTTGTTCATGACAACTCCTTACAGGACCTCGGGCGCCAGCGACACGATCTTCATGAACTTCTCGGTACGCAGTTCACGCGTGACCGGGCCGAAGATACGAGTGCCGATGGGCTCCAGCTTGTTGTTGAGCAGCACGGCGGCATTGCCATCGAACTTGATCAAGGCACCATCGGGGCGACGCAGGCCCTTGGCGGTGCGCACAACCACGGCGTTGTAGACCTCGCCCTTCTTGACGCGGCCACGCGGAGCGGCTTCCTTGATGCTCACTTTGATGATGTCGCCCACACTGGCGTAACGGCGCTTGGAACCACCCAGCACCTTGATGCACATCACGGACTTGGCACCCGTGTTGTCAGCAACATCGAGTCGAGATTGCGTTTGGATCATTTGATTTAAGTCCCAACTTGAATCCCGCAGGCCACCACGGCCTACGGTGATCAGTCTTGGGCCCGTCGTTACCGCAACGCCTTTGCAGGCGACACGGCTTCGGTGGGCAGAAAACTCCGCCTTTGAGGGCGAAGCTGCGCATTATTGCCCAGCGGGAAAAAGATGTCAAGCCCCATGGCCGGTTTGTCCAGTCTGCCGCCGTTTGTGGCCGGCGCGCTACAGTGCGGATGCACGGTGTGCGCTCCGGAGACCTCTGATGACCCGATACCTGCTGGCCCTGGACCAGGGCACCACCAGTTCGCGCAGCCTGGTTTTCGACCCCGAAGGACGGGTCGTCGCCTGCGCGCAGCGAGAGCTGCGTCAGCATTATCCCCAGCCCGGCTGGGTGGAACACGATGCGCGGACGATCTGGGACGACCAGCTGTTCACCGCGCAGGAAGCGCTGCGCCTGGCCAGACTGACGCACCGCGACATCGCCGCCATCGGCATCACCAACCAGCGCGAAACCACCCTGCTCTGGGACCGTCGCACCGGCGAACCGCTGCACCGGGCCATCGTCTGGCAGGACAGGCGAACCACCGGACTCTGCCAACGCCTGGAAGCCCGTCTGGGCGCGGACGCCATCCACCGGCGCACGGGGTTGCGGCCCGACCCCTACTTTTCCGGGACCAAGCTGGCCTGGCTGCTGGACCATGTCCCGGGCGCACGCGCCCGCGCCAAGGCGGGGGAACTGGCTTTCGGCACGGTGGACAGCTGGCTGGTGTGGCAGCTCACGGGCGGACGGCGCCACGTGACCGACGTGAGCAACGCCTCCCGCACCCTGCTGTTTCACCTGCAAATAGGAGATTGGGACGACGAGCTGCTGGCGGCACTCGACATTCCGCGCGCGGTGCTGCCCGAGGTGCTGCCGTCCAGCGCCGCCTTCGGCACCACCGCTGAACACCTGTTCGGCGGGCCGATCGCGATCGGCGGGGTGGCTGGCGACCAACAGAGTGCCCTGATCGGTCAGGCCTGCCTGCACCCCGGCATGGCCAAGAACACCTACGGCACAGGGTGCTTCCTGCTGATGCACACCGGCTCCCAGCCCACACCCAGCGACAACGGCCTGCTGAGCACGGCCACCGCCCGCTACGGCGACAGGCCAGCCTACGCGCTGGAAGGCAGTGTGTTTGTCGGCGGCGCCGTGGTGCAGTGGCTGCGCGACGGCCTGCAGGCCATCGAGTCCAGCCACGACGTGCAGGCGCTGGCCGCCTCCGTGCCGGACAGCGACGGCGTGGTTTTCGTGCCGGCCTTCACGGGGCTCGGTGCGCCCTACTGGCGGCCAGAGGCCCGAGGCACCCTGACCGGCCTGACCCGCGGTTCCACCATGGCCCACATCGCGCGCGCCGCATTGGACAGCATCGCCTTCCAGTCCACCGCCGTGCTGCAGGCCATGAACCGGGACGCGCAAGCCCACGGGGCGGCTCCCCTGCAAGAGCTGCGGGTGGACGGGGGCGCCAGCGTCAACGACCTGCTGATGCAGACACAGGCCAATCTGCTGGGCATTCCGGTGGTGCGCCCGACCGTGACCGAAACCACGGCCCTGGGGGCGGCCTGCCTGGCGGGCCTGCAGGCCGGGGTGTTCGACAGCCCGCAGGCCTGGGAGCGCCTGTGGCGGGCGGATCGGCGGTTCGAACCGGCTTGGACCCGCGACCGCGCCGCCGAGGCCATGGCGACCTGGGAACGCGCTGTGAGACAGGCGACAATCGCCCCATGAGCCGCAGCACCCAGTCCCCCACCTCCATTGCCCCCGTGTCGATCCGCGCCGGCAGCCGCCTCGCCTTCATCGGTGGCGGCAACATGGCCAGCGCCATCATCGGCGGCCTGATCCAGCAAGGCCTGCCCGCCGCACAGATCGATGTCGTCGAACCCTATGCCCCACAGCGCGACAAGCTGGCCAGCCAGTTCGGCGGCGTGCGCCTGCATGAGACCCCTGGCTCGGCGCTCGCCGGCAGCGACCTTGTGGTCTGGGCCGTCAAGCCGCAGACTTTCAAGGAAGCCGCCATGTCCTGCGCTGCCCACACAGGCTCGGCCCTGCACCTGAGCGTGGCTGCGGGCATCCGCACCGACAGCATGTGCGCATGGCTGGGCAACGGGCGCATCGTGCGTGCCATGCCCAACACGCCGGCATTGGTGGGACTGGGCATGACCGGCCTCTACGCCCGAGAGGGCGTCGACCCCGAAGACCGTCAATGGGTGGAGGCCGTGGTGGGCACCACGGGGCGCTTCCTGTGGCTGCCACGGGAAGCCGACCTGGACGCGGTCACGGCATTGTCCGGCTCCGGGCCGGCCTATGTGTTCTATTTTCTGGAGGCGATGCGGCGGGCCGGCACCGACATGGGGCTGGACGCGGACACCGCGCTGCAACTGGCGATCGGCACCTTCGTCGGCGCCTCGCATCTGGCGCAGGACGCCAGCGACCCGCCCGAGGTGCTGCGCGAGCGCGTGACCTCCAAGGGGGGCACGACCTACGCTGCGCTCACGGCCATGGAGTCGGCCGGGGTGGCCGATGCCTTCGTGGCGGCCATGCACGCCGCCCACCGCAGGGCCCGGGAACTGGGCGACGAATTCGGCGCCTGAGCCAGCGGGTTCAACCCCACCACTGGCGCTGGACATAGGCCAGCGCCAGCCCGGCAAACAGGGTGAAACCCAGCCAGTGGTTGAGACGGAAGGCGCGGAAGCAGCCCTCGCGCGTGCGGTCATGGATCAGGGAGACATGCCATGCCACCTGAGCCAGCCCCAGGATCAGCGCCAGGCCGAACCAGACGCCCCCAACCAACGGCCACAGCAGCCCCCCCCACAGCGCCAGGTGGATGACATAGAACGCGGTGACGGCCGCCACATCGTGCCGCCCCAGCGTGATGGCCGAGGTTTTCATGCCGATCTTGAGGTCGTCGTCGCGGTCGACCATGGCGTACTCGGTGTCGTAGGCCAGCACCCAGAACAGGTTGGCGACCAGCAGTGCCCAGGCCTGCCAGGGCACGGACGACTGGACCGCCGCATACGCCATGGGAATGCCGAAACTGAATGCCACACCCAGCACCGCCTGCGGCATGGACACCACCCGCTTCGCATAGGGATACAGAATGGCCACCGCCAGCGCCGGCAACGACAGGCAGACGGCCGTCCACGTGGTGGTGAGCACGAACAGGAAGGCCACTAAGGCCAGTGCGGCCCCCAGCAGCAGGGCCTCCCTGACCGACACGCGACCGCTGGTGACGGGACGCTGCGCCGTGCGCTTGACGTGGCGATCGAACTCCCGGTCGGCCACGTCGTTGATGCAGCAACCCGCGCTGCGCATGAGGATGGTGCCCAGCACGAACACCGCCAGCAGGTGCCAGCCCGGCCAGCCGTCGGCGGCCACCCAGAGGGCGGACAGGGTGGGCCAGAGCAGGAGCAGCCAGCCGGCCGGGCGGTCCCAGCGGATCAGGTCCAGATACAGTGACAGCCTGTCGCGCCAGGGAGCAACGGTCATGGCACGGTTCATGGAGTCAGCCGCTTGACGCCGGGCAGTTCGCACGCATAGACGGCATTGCGCAGCGCGGCAATGGCCTCGTAGCGCGTGAAGCTGCGCCGCCAGGCCAGCACCACGCGACGCGTCGGCGGATCGCCGGCAAATGGCAGGTAGCGCACATAGGACGTGTCGCCCGGCCCGCTGCCGGGCGAAGCCACCTTGGCCCCCGGTGCCAGCGCCCCGGGAGGCACGCTCAGCCGGGGCACCAGGGTAATGCCCATGCCCGCCGCCACCATGTGCTTGATGGTTTCCAGCGACGAGCCCTCGAAACTCTTGCGTATGCCTTCGGCGTCGTTGGAGAAGCGGGCGAACTCGGGACACACTTCCAGCACGTGGTCGCGGAAGCAATGCCCACTGCCCAGCAGCAGCATGGTTTCCTGCTTGAGTTCTTCGGCCGTCACGTCGTCACGCTGGGCCAGCGGATGGCTGGCGGGCACCGCCGCGAGGAACGGCTCGTCGTACAGGGGGGCGATGGCCAGGTTGGTGTCGGGAAAAGGCTCGGCCAGGATGGCGGCGTCTATCTCGCCCAGACGCAACTGCTCGAGCAGCTTGACGGTCAGGTTCTCCTGCAACATGAGCGGCATTTGCGGCGTGTGCTCGATGACCTGCCTGACCAGATCAGGGAGCAGGTAGGGGCCGATGGTGTAGATGACCCCCAGCCGCAACGGGCCGGCCAGTGGGTCCTTGCCGCGCTTGGCGATTTCCTTGATGGAAGCAGCCTGCTCCAGCACCACCTGGGCCTGGCGCACGATCTCCTCGCCCAGCGGGGTGACGGCCACCTCCGTGGCGTTGCGCTCGAAGAGCTTGATCTCCAGCTCTTCTTCCAGCTTCTTGATGGCCACGCTCAGCGTGGGTTGCGACACGAAGCAGGCCTCGGCGGCCTTGCCGAAGTGCTTTTCGCGCGCCACGGCGACGATGTATTTCAGTTCGGTCAGGGTCATGGCTGCTATCGGCTCAGGCTTTCAGATAGTCGGATTTTCCACCCAACCAGCGGTCCATGTGTTTGTGCGCCAGATCGGGCCATTGGTCAAGCACCCTGGGAGCCCATGCGCGGGCCCACTCCAGCAGATGGGTATCAATGGTCAGGTCTGCAAAGCGCAACAGAGGCGCCCCCGACTGGCGCGCCCCGAGGAATTCGCCCGGCCCCCGGATGTCCAGATCGCGCCGGGCAATCTCGAAACCGTCGTTCGTCTCGGCCATGGCGCGCAGGCGTTCGCGCGCGGATTCGCTGACGCGACCATTCTCGTTCGGGGCATACAGCAGCATGCAGACCGAGGCCGCCGTACCGCGACCGACCCGGCCCCGCAGCTGGTGCAGCTGGCTCAGACCGAAGCGCTCGGCGTGCTCGATCACCATGAGCGAGGCGTTGGGCACGTCCACCCCCACTTCGATGACGGTGGTGCTGACCAGCACGGCCATGGCGCCGCTGCTGAACAGCGCCATGACGGCCTTTTTCTCGGCAGGGGGCATGCGCGAGTGCAGCAAACCGACGAGCACCGGCGAGCCGTCAGGGCCGACGAGCCCGGACATGGCGGCGGACAGCTCGGCGTGGGTGGCGGTGGCGTTGCTCAGGTCGAGCGCCTCGCTTTCCTCGATCAGCGGACAGACCCAATAGACCTGCCGGCCTTCGGCGATCTGGCGGCGCAGGCGCTGGATGAGTTCGTCGCGCCGACTGTCGGCCAGCAGTTTGGTGACGATGGGGGTGCGGCCAGGCGGCAGCTCGTCGATGGTGGACACATCCAGGTCGGCGTAGTAGCTCATCGCCAGCGTACGAGGGATGGGGGTGGCGCTCATCATCAACAGGTGAGGCTCCAGCCCGGCGTCCTGCATTTTTTCGCGCAGGGCCAAGCGTTGCGCCACGCCGAATCGGTGCTGTTCGTCGATCAGCGCCAGCGCCAGCTTGTGAAACCGCACCTGCTCCTGGATGACGGCGTGGGTACCCACCACCAGCGCGGCTTCCCCGCTGGCGATGGCCTCGAGCATCTCGGCCCGCGCCTTCTTTTTCTGGCTGCCGGTGAGCCAGGCGACACGCTTGCCCAAGGGCGCCAGCAGAGGCGTCAGCCAACCGACCAGCTTGCCGAAGTGCTGCTCGGCGAGAATTTCGGTGGGCGCCATCAGGGCACATTGCCAGCCCGCGTCGATGGTCACGGCGGCGGCCAGCGCGGCCACCACTGTCTTGCCGCTGCCCACGTCGCCCTGCAGCAGCCGGTGCATGGGCACGGCGCGTGCCAGATCGCGCGCGATCTCCTCACCCACGCGGCGCTGGGCGGCCGTGAGCTGGAATGGCAAGGCTGCGAGCAGCTGTTCGTGCAGGCCGCCGGGGCGCGTCTGCAGCCTGGGGGCACGCAGGCTGTCGCGCGCCTGGCGCGCCCGGTGCTGGGACATCTGCTGCGCCAACAGCTCTTCGGCCTTGAGGCGTTGCCAGGCCGGGTGGCTGCGGTCTTCGAGCGCCGCCAACGGCACATCGGGGGTGGGATGGTGGAGGAAGCGCAGCGCGTCACGCAGAGACCACACGGGCCCCGCTCCCCGGGGACGCAGGCCAGGGCATTCGGCCAGCGCCTGCGCCGGCACCGTGTCGCCGAGATCGGCCCGCTCCAGGCCGGCCAGCACGGCGCGTCTCAGGTAGGACTGGGGCAGCCCGGCGCTGGTGGGATAGACGGGCGTGAGCGCGTCGGGCAGCTCGCCACCGGCCACGCGGAAGGTGGGGTGCATCATCGTCCAGCCCAGAAAGCCGCCGCGCAGTTCGCCTCGGGCCCGGATGCGCGCACCCACACTCAGGGTTTTCTGGTGACTGGGATAGAAGCTGAAGAAGCGCAGGGTGCAGGTGGCGCTGCCGTCGTCCAGCGTGACCAGCAACTGGCGGCGCGGGCGCAGGGTGACCTCGCAATCGGTGACGGTGCCTTCGATCTGCACCGACCCGCCTTCGCGCGCATCGGCCAGCCGGGTGATGCGGGTTTCGTCCTCGTAGCGCAGGGGCAGGTGCAGCGCCAGGTCGAT
>JAUVXK010000058.1 GCA_030603635.1 Burkholderiales bacterium
CGTGGCCGTCTGACGGCACGCCAGATCGAATCCGCACGCCGTGCGATTTCCCGTCACGTCAAGCGTGGCGGCCGGATCTGGATTCGTGTGTTCCCCGACAAGCCGATTTCCAAGAAACCTGCCGAAGTTCGTATGGGCAACGGCAAGGGTGGCGTGGAGTACTACGTCGCCGAAATCCAGCCCGGCAAGGTGCTGTACGAGATCGTGGGCGTTCCCGAGCAACTCGCTCGCGAGGCGTTCACGCTCGCCGCTGCCAAGTTGCCGCTGCGCACGACCTTCGTGACCCGCATGTTGGGCCAGTGATCAGGAGAAAACAATGAAAACTGCTGAACTGCGCCAAAAAGACGTTGCCGGCCTGCAAGCCGAGGTGAAGTCCCTGCAAAAGGCCCACTTCAACCTGCGCATGCAAAAAGCCACGCAACAGTTGAACAACACCGCCACGCTGCGTCAAACCCGCCGCGCCATCGCCCGTGCCAAGACCATCTTGGCGCAAAAGCAAGCTGCCGGCCAATAAGGAGTGAACCATGACGGAAGCACAAACCTCCCGCAAGCGCACCCTCGTTGGTAAGGTCGTGAGCGACAAGCGCGCCAAGACCGTGACAGTGCTGGTCGAGCGTCGTGTGAAGCACGAGCTCTACGACAAGATCGTGATCAAGTCGAGCAAGTACCACGCGCACGACGAGAACAGCGAGTACAAGCTGGGTGACATCATCGAGATCACCGAGAGTCGCCCGCTGTCGAAGACGAAGAACTGGGTTGCCACCCGCCTGGTCCAAAAGGCCGCACTGGTGTAAGCCTGTTTCGTCGCCCTTCAGGCACGATCCGAAAAAACGACCGAAAATCTCGGTCGTTTTTTTTTCGTCCGTCGATCGCGCTTCAGGCGTGCTCATCAGACACCCGCAACCGGCCGGATGACGGCCCATATTTTCAGGAGTGCCCACATGATTCAGGTCGGAGATACGTTGCCCGCCGCCACGCTGATGGAATACATCGATGTTGAAACCCAAGGGTGCAGCATCGGCCCGAACCCGGTGCACGTGGCCCAGGCCTCGGCCGGGAAGACCATTGCCCTGTTCGCTTTGCCCGGTGCCTTCACCCCCACCTGCTCGGCCAAACATGTGCCTGGCTATGTGGAACTGAAGGATGCCTTCACGGCTGCGGGTGTGGACGAGATCTGGTGCGTGAGTGTCAACGACGCCTTTGTGATGGGTGCCTGGGGGAGGGACCAGAAAACACAGGGCAAGGTCCGCATGCTGGCCGATGGCAGCGCGGATTTCACACGTGCGGTGGGGCTGGTCCTGGACCTGACCAGCCGGGGCATGGGCGTGCGCAGCAACCGGTACTCGATGCTGGTCCGGGATGGTGTCGTATTGACGTTGAATGTCGAGGGGCCGGGCAAGTTCGAGGTGTCAGACGCCGAGACCCTCCTGGCGCAGGCCAAGACGATCTGACAGGACTCAGAGCTGAACCTTGAGGTAGTGCGCGCCCGGCAGGGGGTTGTGGTAGTAGGGCGCGATTTCCTCGAAGCCGGCCTGGGCGTACAGGGCCCGGGCCGTTTCCATGTCGTTGAGCGTGTCGAGCAGCATCACGTCATAACCGGCCTGCTTGGCCAGCATCAGCGTGTGATCGACCAGCAAGCGCCCAATGCCGAAGCCCCTAAACATGCGACGCACGAACAGGCGTTTCATTTCGCACGCGTTGGCGTAATCGCTGTCGTGCAGGGGCCGGAAGGCGCAGCAACCGGCCGCTTCCTCGCCAATCGTGGCCAGCAACAGGGTGCCGTGCGGGGGCCGGTACTCACCAGGCAGACCAGCGAGTTCCTCGGCAAAGCCTTGAAAACACAAGTCGATACCGATGTCGGCCTGATAGTCCAGGAACAGCTGCCGTATGGCCTCGATCGCAGGACCGGTTTCGACAACCGCAATGCGGATGGCAGGGGGCTGGCTGTCCCGCGCGCTGCCGGAGTCAGCAGTCATGGTCTCCATGAGCGGACTATACGACAAAGCCGCCATCAAGCTCCCCAGGTGACGATCAGGTAGGTGAGCCCGCAGGCCACCGCGTAAAGGGCGGTGGCCAGGAGCCATTGGCGTACCCCGTCATCGGTGGAAGGTACCGGTTCGGGCAGGGATTTGTCGCCCGTGACCATGGCGGCGACAAGGGGTTGGCGGAACACCAGCTTGTAGACCAGGAGCGCCAGCAGGTGCATGCCGACCAGCCCGAGAAGGAGCCATTTGCCCCAGCCTTTGTGGTAACGGGAGGCGGCTTCGATGGTGTCGTAGCTGGCCAAGGCGGTCAGCGGTCCGGCATAGAAGATCTCGTCATCGGTGAACAGGCCCGTGGCGACCTGGGCGGCCAGCACAGCCAGCAGGGCCAGCACCGCCAGGCCGCCCAGTGGCGAGTGGCCAACCCGATGGATCAGCGGGCTGCGGCCGCGCACATAGGCCCAGACGGAGGCGGGCGCATAGACAAAGCGGACAAACCGGGACCAGTGCCCTCCCATGAAACCCCACAACAGGCGGAACAGCAGCAGGGACAGCACAACCATGCCCAGGCGCATGTGCCATTCCATCCAGGTCCCACCCACATTGCCGGTGATCAGCAGGCCGACAACGGCAGCTACCAGCAGCCAGTGGAACAGTCGGGTCGGCCAATCCCAAACGCGTATCCGGTACATCGGTTCAGCTCCTTGTTGCGGGGTCGACACGGCGCCGATCACCTTCCATGGCGGTCAACAATGATAAAAGCATAAACTGTTTGCGCGCAGGGGCGTTTCCCGTGCGCGATTCGTCTTCTCGATCGAAAGGAGTTGCCCGTGAAACTGCGCCATACCGTTGTGCTGTTTGCATCGTTGTGTCTGGGGGTCGGTGCCGCCCAGGCTCAGTTCCAGAAGCCGGATGATGCCGTCAAGTATCGGCAGAGTGCCCTGTTCCTGATGGGGCAGCACTTCAGCCGTGTCGGAGCCATGGCAGCTGGGCGTGTGCCGTTCGATGCCGCTGTGGCACAGGAGAACATGGCGGTGGTGATGACGGTCTCGCAACTCCCCTGGGCCGGATTCACCCCCGATACCCAGGATGTCCGCAGCCGGGCCAAACCCAATATCTGGACCGAGCGTGCCAAGTTCGATGAAGCACGTCAGAACGCGCTGAATTCGATCGCTGCCATGAACAACACGGTCAAGGCCGGGGATCTGGATGCCATCCGCCGCGCTTTCAACGAAACGGCCGCGTCGTGCAAGGCGTGTCACGACAACTTCCGGAACTGACCCGGCTCAGCCCTCGGCCAGCAGTTTGTCAAGCAGCTGGTGCAGGGCATTGAAGTTGGGCTCGCCCAGGTAGCGCTTGACGATGCGCCCCTGCCGATCGACAAGATAGGTGGTGGGCGTCAGGCGCACCTCGCCCCAGTCCCGGGCGATCTCGCCGGTGTTGTCCAGCGCGACCTTGAAGGGCAGCTGGCGCGTGGTGGCGAAGTTGGCCACCCAATCCGGGGGGTCGTAACTCATCGCCACGGCAATGGTCTCGAAGCCTCGGTGCTGGAACTTGTTGTAAGTGTCGACCAGCGCCGGCATTTCCTTGACGCAGGACACGCAGGTGGTGGCCCAGAAGTTGACGAGGGTCACCTTCCCACGCAGGTCGGCGGTGGTCATGGTGCTGCCGTCCAGGAGTACGAAGCGGGAGTCGGGGGCCTGGTTCTGGCTGGAACAACCGGTCAGGCCGAGCGCCAGGCCGCCGGCAAGCAGGGTGCTGAGGCAGAGGCGGCGGGTCGTGAGAGGGGAGAGGAGATTCATCGGTGTGGGTGAGGTGTCAGCCTCCACGCAAGCGGCTGCGGGCGGTGTCGAGGCGTTGTTGCAGGTAGGCGCCATAGAAGTCCGCGACCGTCATGCCTTCCATGCGTTCTGCGATCTCTTGACCCTGATCGTTGAGGAACAGCAGCGTCGGGGCGATGCGGGTGCGCCATTCTCGGGCCTGGGCATACGGCGTGGTGATGTGGCCGTTGAGGTCCTGCAGCGGGGTGCGGCGGTCCAGCATGTTGAGCTGGACCGCGTACACTTCGCCTCTCTGGAACATGGGGCCCAGGTAGTTGTTGCGCACGATATCGCAGAAAGCGCATCCCTTGAGGGTGACCATGACCACCAGTGGCTCACGCCGTGCCTGGGCCGCTGCGGCCGCAGCGCGCAGCGATCCCGGCACCGGAAGGATTTCCGGCAGTCCGTCGGGATTGTTCGGGTTGGTGGTCATGGCGGTGGCTGGCTGTCAGGGGATGGAGGCGACCCGCGCGACAAAGTTCACCCGGGATCATGCGTCATTGTGCCCGGAACTGTGGGTTCGGGGCGCAACGTTGGGCGCAAGCCCGTATCGTCGAAAGGCATGGCATGGCTGGGTTGAAGGGGCGCGGATGGGTGCTGATGGCGGTCACGCTGACGCTGATGGCCTGCTCGCCCGCGTTCAACTGGCGCCTGGTCGGGCATGAGGGCGTGCCCGGTCGGATGCTGATGCCGTGCAAGCCTGAGCGCGCCGAGCGCGAGGTGCGATTGCCCGGGGCAGACACGTCGGCCTCCCCCCTGTTGCTGATGAGTTGCGAATCCGGCGGCCACACCTTTGCCTGGGCCGTCCTTCAGCTGCCTGCCGGCCTGGCGCCACCGGAAGCGGCCGATGCGTGGATGCGTGCGAGTTGGTCCAGTCTGCGCCAGGCGGTGCCGCCTGGCGCTTCGGGCCCGATAGGCTGGTCGTCGGTCGTGCTTACCGTCGAGGGTGGCGACTGGGCCCTGCGTTGGCGCGGGCCGGCGCTGGACCACCGTCAGCAGCCGCTGGATGCGCAAGTGCTGCTGGCGGTGGGCGGTGGCTGGCTGCATCAGGCGGCGGTGTACGCGCCCCCGGCGTCGGCTGACGCATCCGTGATTGACACCTTCTTCGAAAGCCTCACACTGCGCTGACCGTATCCTGGAGTGGTTTTGACGTCTGATACCCTGCCTTACACTGCCCATGCCCCCGAAAACCCCGGCCTGCTAGGCCGACGCATGGCCATCTGGGTGTTCCTGGCCTTCGCCGCCGCCTACTTCCTGTCTGCCTTGCTGCGGGCGATCACCGCCACGCTGGCGCCCACGCTGAGCGAGGAACTGTCGCTGCAGGCCCGAGACCTCGGGCTGCTGGCGGGGGGCTACTTCCTGGGCTTCGCTGCAACGCAGTTGCCGCTGGGCCGCTGGCTTGACCGGCACGGTCCCAAGAAGGTGATCCTGGTGTTCCTGTCGGTGGCGGTGCTGGGGTGCATGGCGTTTGCCTGGGCCACGTCCTTCAATGGATTGCTGGCCGCGCGCGTGCTCATCGGGGCCGGGGTCAGTGCGTGTCTCATGGCACCGCTGACCGGTTACCGGCGCTGGCTGTCGGCCGGGATGCAACTGCGGGCGAATTCGTGGATGCTGATGACCGGTTCGCTGGGCATGGTGGCCGCCACCCTGCCGGTGCAATGGCTCATGCCCTACGTGGGGTGGCGTGGCCTGTTCTGGCTGCTGGCGCTCGGCATCGTGCTGTGCATGGTGTGGCTGGCCTGGCTCGTGCCTGCCTGGTCCGGGGGGCCGGGCGCTTCAACCGCCGCCGACAGCGAGGGAGCCGATCGCGGTTACGCCGACGTCTGGCGCCACCCGTATTTCCGCAAGATGGCGCTGATCGGGTTTTTCAACTACGGGGGCATGGTGGCGATCCAGACCCTCTGGGCCGGCCCCTGGCTGGTCCGGGTGGTGGGGCAGACGCCGGTCGAATCGGCCACCGGCCTGTTCTGGATCAACCTGTCCATGCTGTGCACGTTCTGGACCTGGGGTCTGGTGACCCCGAGCCTTGCGCGTCGCGGGGTGCCGGTGGAGCGGCTGATCGCCTGGGGCATGCCCTTGAGTCTGGCGGTCCTGGCCTTCAACATCTGGCAGGGTGCCGAAACCGCCTGGGCGCATTGGGCGCTCTTCTGCATGTTGTCCACCTGCGCGTCGCTGTCGCAGCCGGCGGTGGCCATGGCGTTCCCTTCGTCCATGGCCGGGCGGGCCCTGTCGGCCTACAACCTGGTGATCTTTGCCGGCATCTTCGTGGTGCAATGGGGGATCGGTCTGCTGGTGGACGGTTTCGAGGCCCTGGGTTGGAGCGAGCAGGAGGCATTCCGGGGCAGCATGGGGGTGTTTCTGCTGGCGTGCGTGCTGTCCTATGCGACTTTCCTGTCCGTGAAGGCCCATAATCGCCCCTCATGAATGGCATCCTCGTCATCGCCCATGCGCCCTTGGCCTCCGCCTTGCGCCAATGCGTGCTGCATGTGTTCCCCGATGCCGAAAGCGCGCTCCAGGCCCTGGACGTCCCGCCCAACCAGCCACCGGATGAGACGCTGTCGCAGGCCCGCATGCTGCTCGACCTGCAGGGTGGGCCGCACACGTTGATCCTGACCGATGTCTTCGGTGCCACCCCGTGCAACGTGGCGACGCGACTTGTCGACGGGGTGCGCACCCGACTGCTCACCGGTGTCAATCTGCCGATGCTGCTGCGTGCCGTGTCGTACCGCCACGAGTCGCTCGATGCGCTGGCGTCCCGGGCCATGCTCGGGGGCACGCAGGGCGTGATGCCGGTGTCGGTGACGGCCCAGCAGAACCAGACCCGTCGTTCCACCCATGATCAAAACCACCGCGACCATCAGCAATAAACTGGGCTTGCACGCCCGTGCTTCCGCCAAGCTGACGAAGCTGGCCAGCAGCTTTGCCTGCGACGTCTGGATGAGCCGCAACGGCCGGCGCATCAATGCCAAGAGCATCATGGGGGTGATGATGCTGGCCGCCGGCCTGGGGGCCGAGGTCGATCTCGAGACCGACGGACCCGACGAGCGCGAGGCCATGGATGCCCTGCTGGCGCTCATCAACGACAAGTTCGGAGAAGGCGAATGACCTTCAGTGTGCATGGGCAGGCGGTCTCGCGCGGCATCGCCATCGGCCGCGCCGTGCTGGTGGCGTCGAGCCGGCTCGACGTCGCACACTACTTCATCACGGAAGATCAGGTGCCGGTGGAACTGCAGCGGCTGCGTCTGGCGCGCGACGCGGTGGTTACCGAGATCGAGCACGTGCAGCGCGGCCTGCAGGAAACCGCTTCGATGGAGGCCCATCCCGAACTCACCGCCCTGCTCGACGTGCACCTCATGCTGTTGCAGGACGAGCAGCTGCAAGGGGGTGTCAAGCACTGGGTTCAGGACCGGCACTACAACGCGGAGTGGGCACTGACTTCGCAGCTCGAGCAGATTGCCAAGCAGTTCGACGAGATGGAGGATCCCTACCTTCGCGAACGCAAGGCCGACCTGGAGCAGGTGGTCGAACGCATGCTGCGCTGTCTGCGCGGGGCCGCTTCGCCGGTGGCGGCGCCGGCACCGTCGGCTTCCTCCCACGGGCCGGGCAGTGGTGAGGAGGCCCCTCTGGTGCTGGTCGCGCACGACCTGTCACCGGCCGACATGCTGCAGTTCAAGCAGAGCATCTTCGCCGGTTTCGTCACCGACGTGGGGGGCAAGACCAGCCACACCGCCATCGTCGCGCGGAGTATGGACATCCCCGCCGTGGTGGGGGCGCGCAATGCCAGCCACCTGGTGCAACAGGACGACTGGGTCATCATCGACGGGGATACCGGCGTCGTCATCGTCAACCCCCCGCCCATGGTGCTGGCCGAGTACGGCTTCAAGCAGCGACAGGGCGAGGTCGAACGCGAGCGCCTGTCGCGCATCAAGAACACCCCAGCCGTGACGCTGGACGGCGAGCGCGTCGAACTCCTGGCCAACATCGAGCAGCCCGCCGACACGGTGCCGGCCCTGTCGGTGAGCGCCGTCGGGGTGGGCCTGTTCCGCACCGAATTCCTGTTCATGGGGCGTGATGGAAAGCTTCCCGACGAGGAGGAGCAGTACGAGGCCTACCGAGCCGCCGTAGAGGGCATGCACGGTCTGCCGGTCACCATCCGCACCGTGGACGTCGGTGCCGACAAGCCGCTGGACCGGGCCACCCGCGACGACCACCTCAACCCCGCGCTTGGGCTGCGCGCCATCCGCTGGAGCCTGTCCGAACCGGCGATGTTCCTGACCCAGCTGCGCGCCATCCTGCGGGCGGCTGTTCACGGCAAGGTGAATCTGCTCGTTCCCATGCTCGCCCATGCCAGCGAAATCCACCAGGTCAAGGCCCTGTTGGCCCGGGCCCGGGAGCAGCTCGATGCACGCGCCGCTGTCTATGGGCCGATCAGGCTGGGCGCGATGATCGAGGTGCCGGCCGCCGCCCTGGCGGTACGCATGTTCCTGAAGCACTTCGATTTCCTGTCGATCGGCACCAACGACCTGATCCAGTACACCCTCGCCATTGATCGGGTCGACGAGACGGTGGCCCACCTCTACGACCCCCTGCACCCGGCGGTACTGCAGCTGGTGGCCAACACCATCGCCGAGTGCCGGGCCCAGGGCAAGGGCGTGAGCGTGTGCGGCGAAATGGCAGGCGACGTTACCATGACCCGCCTGTTGCTGGGGCTGGGCCTGCGCAGCTTTTCCATGCACCCGACCCAGATTCTCGCGGTCAAGCAACAGATCCTGCGTGCCGACACCCGCAAGCTTCGCGCCTGGGCGCAGGCGGTCATCGCCAGCGATGACCCGGCGGCCCTGATGACGGATTGACATTTGTCAAAACCCGTGCACGTTGCCGGGTTCCGTGAGGTAAACCCCGACGGGAGGTGGCCGGAAGATGTATTAGACTGATCAGTTTGTATCTCATGCGGCAGAAAGCTAGCGGCATGCGCACCACAGCCTAGGACTGGAGTCGTCAATGTTTTCGGACACCGCGCCATTGAGTGCGCATGAGGCAGCGGCCGATCGCGATGAGCTGCTCGGCTGCCTGGTCGTCCTTGCTCGCCTGCATGGCGAGACGATCACGCGCGATGGGGCGCTGGCCGGCCTGCCGGTCGAGAACGGCCGGCTGTCGCCTTCCCTGTTCGAGCGGGCGGCCCACCGGGCCGGGCTCAGCAGCAAGATCGTGCGTCTGCCCATGACGCAACTCAGGGCGGAGTTGTTGCCGGCCATTCTTCTGCTCGATGGCGAGGGTGCCTGCGTCCTGGTGAGCCGCAGCGACGACGGCCGGATGGCGCGCGTCGTTTTCCCCGAGCTGGGGGATGCGCCGGTCGATGTCCCGCTGTCGCAGATCGAGGCGCGTTACACCGGTCATGCGATCTACGCCCGGCCCCGCCTGCGTTTTGACGCCCGCAGCCCCGTGGTCAAGGCGACCCGACAGGGGCACTGGTTCTGGAGCGTGATCGGCGAAAACCGGCAGCTTTACCGAGACGTGCTGCTGGCCGCCTTTCTGACCAACCTGTTCGCCGTCGCCATGCCGTTGTTCATCATGAACGTCTACGACCGTGTGGTGCCCAACCAGGCGTTCGAGACACTGTGGGTGCTGGCGGCCGGTCTGGCCATCATCCTCGTGGGCGACCTGGTGCTCAAGACCCTGCGCGGTCGATTCGTCGACCTGGCCAGCAGCAGGGCCGACGTGAAGCTGTCCGCCTACATCATGGAGCGGGTGCTCGGCACGCGCATGGAACACCGCCCGGTGTCGGCCGGCTCGTTCGCCGCCAATCTGCGGGCCTTCGAGTCGGTGCGGGACTTCATCGGCTCCGCCACCGTCATTGCCTTCATCGACCTGCCGTTTGCGCTCATCTTCTTTGCGGTGATCGGCTGGATCGCCTGGCCCATGCTCATTCCGCTCGTCATCGGTGCCCTGCTGCTGTTGCTCTACGCTCTGGCGGTGCAGGGGCGGATGCATGAACTGGCCGAAACCACCTACCGGGCCGGGGCCCAGCGCAACGCCACCCTGGTGGAGGGTCTGGTCGGTTTCGAGACGGTGAAGGCCCTGGGCGCCGAGGCCCCGATCCAGCGCAAATGGGAAAAAAGCGCGGCCCTGCTGGCCCGTGTCGGTGCCCAGTTGCGCCTGCTGTCCACGAGCGCCACCAATTCCAGTGCCTTTGTCCAGCAGACGATCACCATGACCATCGTCATCCTGGGGGTGTATCTGATCGGCGAGCGCGCCCTCTCCATGGGGGGGTTGATCGCCTGCACCATGCTCGCATCGCGGGCCATGATGCCGGTTGGCCAGGTGGCGGGCCTGCTCGTCCAATACCACACCGCGTCCACCGCGCTCACCTCGCTGAACGAGATGATGAAGCGCGAGGTCGAACGCCCCGATGATGCGCAGTTCATCGCGCGCGGCAGCATCAAGGGCGCCGTCGAATTCCGCGACGTCTCTTTCAGCTACCCCGGACAGGGCACTCCCTCGCTGCGCAACGTGAGCCTGCGGATCAAGCCCGGCGAGAAGGTGGCCATTCTCGGTCGCATCGGTTCGGGCAAGACCACGCTGGAAAAGCTCATCCTCGGTCTGTATCGCCCCACCAGCGGTGCGGTGTTGGTCGATGGCATCGACCAGCGCCAGCTCGATCCGGCGGAACTGCGTCGCCACATCGGCTACGTGCAGCAGGACGTGATGCTGTTCTACGGCACCCTGCGTGAAAACATCACCCTGGGCGCGCCGCTGGCCGATGACGCCGACGTGCTCAAGGCGGCCACGATCGGTGGCATCGTCGATCTGGTCAACAGTCACCCCCAGGGCTTCGACATGCTGGTCGGCGAGCGTGGTGAATCCCTCTCCGGCGGACAGCGGCAGGGGGTCGCGATCGCCCGGGCGGTCATCAACGACCCCTCCATCCTGCTGCTGGACGAGCCCACCGCCTCCATGGACCATTCCAGCGAGGAGGACATCAAGAAGCGGCTGCGCGAATTCATGCCGG
This sequence comes from Burkholderiales bacterium, assembly GCA_030603635.1. GTDB lineage: Bacteria > Pseudomonadota > Gammaproteobacteria > Burkholderiales > Burkholderiaceae_C > Tepidicella. The sequence goes on from JAUVXK010000058.1 coordinate 10,812, forward strand.
GCAAGACGGTGATCCTCATCAGCCATCGCACATCCCTGCTGGATCTGGTGGACCGCATCATCGTGATGGACGCCGGGCGCATCGTCGCTGACGGGCCCAAGGAGCAGGTGATCCAGGCGTTGCGGCAGGGCCGCATCGGAAAGGCGGCATGATGGCCGAGCTGAACGAAAAAACCTTCGAACGCATGGGGCAGGCCACGCAGGCCGCCGCCCGTGTCAGCGACCCGATTTTCGGCCGGCTCACGCGCCGGCTCACCTCTGGCGGAGGCACGGAGTCGCTGGACTGGGCGTCCGATGCCGACTGGGCGCAGTTGCAGCAGGAGCCTCTGCGGGCCCGCTGGCTGCTGCGCATCGCCGCCATGGTGCTGGTGCTGCTGATCGCTTGGGCTTCGGTTGCGGAGATCGACGAGGTCACGCGCGGCGAGGCGCGGGTGGTGCCCAGCAGCCAGATCCAGGTCATCCAGAGCGTGGATGGTGGCGTGGTCGAAGAGATCATGGTCCGGGAGGGCCAGATCGTCGAGCCGGGCCAGTTGCTGCTGCGCGTCGACACCACGCGTTTCGCTTCCAGCCTCGGCGAGAGCCGGGTGAGCCAGGCGGCCTTGCGGGTCAAGGCGCTTCGGCTCCAGGCCCTGGTGCAGAACCGGCCGTTCAATCCGCCGCCAGAGCTGGTGCGCGAGGTGCCCGACATCGTGGCCCAGGAGCGCAGCCTGTACGACTCGCGGCGTGCCGAGATGAGCGCCCAGCTCTCGATCGCCCAGAGCCAGCTCAGCCAGCGCCAGCAGGAGCTCAACGAGGTCACGGCGCGGCGTGAGCAGGCAGAGCGCGGACTGCAGCTTACCCAGCGTGAACTCCAGGCCACCCGTCCCATGGTCGCCACGGGGGCGGTGTCGGAAGTCGAGGTCTTGCGCCTGGAACGTGAGGTGGCTCGGCTGCGCGGCGACCTGGAACAGACCACGGCCCAGTTTTCGCGGGTGCGCTCGGCCATTTCGGAGGCCCAGCGCCGCATCGAGGAGGTGCAGCTCACCTCCCGCAACCAGATGAGTGCCGAGCTGTCCGACACCCTGGGCCGGCTGTCGGCACTGACTGAAGGCGGGCGGGCACTGGAGGACAAGGTCGTCAAGGCCGAGATCCGCTCCCCGGTGCGCGGCACGGTCAATCGCTTGCTCATCAACACCGTGGGGGGTGTGGTGCAGCCCGGTCGCGAGGTGGTCGAGATCGTGCCGCTGGACGACGCGCTCATCCTTGAGGCGCAGATCACGCCCAAGGACATCGCCTTCCTGCGCCCCGGGCTGGAGGCCATGGTCAAGTTTACGGCTTACGACTTCGCCATCTACGGCGGGCTCAAGGCCGACGTGGAGAGCATCAGCGCCGACTCCGTGGTGGACGATCGCGGCAACGCGTTCTACATCGTGCGTCTGCGTACCCGGGAGTCCACTCTGGGCGACGGGCTCCCCATCATTCCCGGGATGGTGGCGCAAGTGGACATCCTCACGGGCAAGAAGACGGTGCTCGACTACCTGCTCAAGCCGGTGTTGCGTGCCAAGGCCAATGCCATGTCAGAGCGTTGAAACCAAAAAGAGACCCACATGAGCAAACCGCATTTTCTGGTCCAGGCCGGTGTTTCCCTCTTGGGTGGAGGTCCGGGGATTCCCCCCGAGCGCTGGATCCAGGCCTTTCCCGATGGGCGCTGGGCCGATTGGCCGTCCCTGGTCAACACCCTCGGGGCCGACGACGGGGTCTGGGTTCCCACCGCGCGGCCCGACTGGGAGGAGCGGGTTGCTGCGCTGTTGCAGCTGCACCCCGGACGCCGGGTCGTGGTGGTGAGTGGCGTGCCTCAGGACGCCGAAGGGTTGCGCGCCTTGCAGGCTGGTGCCCGTGGGTACTGCCATCAGCTGGCGCTGCCGGCGGTGTACCGTGAAGTGGAACAGGCGGTGCGCCATGGCGGCCTGTGGGTCGGGCCGGACCTCGTGCAGCGGCTCATGGCGGCCACGCGCTCGGCGCTGGAGCGCAGCCCCAGGGCGCCCCTGCCACCGGTCGACCTGTCGAAGCTGTCGGACCGGGAGGCCCAGGTGGCCCGTCTGGTGGCCGCCGGCAAGAGCAACAAGGAAGTGGCCGACCAGCTCTTCATTTCGGAACGTACGGTCAAGGCCCACCTCGGAGCGGTCTTCGACAAGCTCGGGGTGCGCGATCGGGTGCAACTCGTGCTGCATCTGACAGACCGTGCCTGAAGGAGAAACGCCATGACCGATTCCGCTGCGCAACCTCCGGACCCATCATCGGAAAATGAGGAACGCAAGACCCTGTCCGACACCGACGCCGGACTCGCCCGCGTCACCGAGGATCTGATCGACATCCTGATCAACCGCGGGGTCATCCAGTTCACCGATTTCCCCCCGGCCGCCCAGGCCAAGCTGCTGCAGCGCCGGCAGACGCGCGCCACCCTCAGCCGCCGTCTTCAGCTGCTGGACGAGGACGATACGGGTTTGATCTGACGGTTTGATCCGGATCAATACCCCGGCGGGTTGTTCGGCCGACACTGGTGAAGGTAACTTCAGCCAGAAGGAGGCTCACATGGCGCAATCCGCAATCGTTCAGGCCCTGCAGGGCCAGGTTCTTGTCATCGATGTGAACGGTCAGCCTCGTCTGCTGGTCGTCGGCGACCGTATTCAGGTCGGGGATACCGTCCGCCCCGCCCCCGGCGCCAGCGTCGAACTGCTGCTCGACAATGGACAGACCCAGACCCTGACGGGTAACGAGGCCCTGCTCATGGGGGCCGATGCCCCTATTCCGGCCGATCCGGCGGCCACGGCCGCCATCACCGCCGTGATCGACGCCCTCGCCCGAGGTGAAGATCTGGATGACCTCGATGCGGCCGCAGCCGGTGCGGCCGGTGGCGGGGGAGGCGATGGCAGCAGCTTCGTGCGCCTGCTGCGCATCAGCGAAGGGGTCAGTCCGCTCGCCTACGAGTACGGCAGCCAGTCGTTGCCGCCCGTCGACACGTTCGAGGGTTCGGCCGCAGCTGCCACTCAGGATACGGTCTCGCCGCCTCCGCCTCCTGGCCAGGCTCCCAACTCCGGGGACGATCTTGCACAGGCCGCCATCGTCATCACGCGCAACGCCACCAGCGAATTCAACGGCAACCTTCAGGTCATGGGCGCCGGGGAAGGCGCACACAGCTTCGAGACCCGTCTGGCACTGCCGCAACATGCGGGTTCGTGGCTCATGAGCGATGCCTCTTTCCGCGACGGGGTGGAAGGGCGGTTGCAAGGGGCGTTCACCATCACCGACAAAGGCGCGGGCAGCGACCCCGCATTCGTCGTCACCCCCAACTTCCTGGCCCAGGCCGGGGAGCGGTTCACGTTCACGGCGAACACGGACCTGCAGACCTCCACCCAACCGTTGGATCAGGACCTGTTCACCGCCGAGGTATACCGTTGGACCGATGGAGCCTGGGTGCTGTTGGGCGCCATTGACGGCGCAGGCGGCAGCTACACCCACACCTTTGCGCAAGACGGCGAGTACCGGATCAAGTTCACGGTCGATGACGAAACGCCCGGGGGTCAGCATGCCAGTGCCGAGATCACCGTCACGTCCGATGACTACTTCTACACCATCACCCCCTTGCCGGACATCATCGACTACGAACCTGCCACCGGCAACATCTTCGACAACGACGTGCTGGGCGACGGCGACTGGGAGTCTCACAGCTGGTCGTTCGAAGGAGGGGAGTCAGACGCCGATGGCAACGTCTCCGTGCAAGGCGCTTTCGGCACACTGGTCGTGGCCCCGGACGGCCAATTCACCTACACACCCAGCGGCACCACCGGCGGTACCGACACCTTTACCTACACCCTCACCGATGTCGACGGCGATTCGGACACCGCCACCCTGACGGTCCAGGTTGGTCTCACGGTCCACGAGTACGACCCCGGCACGACCACCCTCGGCGAAGCAGACGACAGCGACTACGTGCTGGGCGCCGCCAACATGCTGGTCGACGTGCCCGAGGGCGAAGAAGTGGACGACGACGCCAGCCATGCCGGCCTCAGCCTCGCTCCTTACGATGACGGTATCGCACTCGGCGATCTGCTCGACATAGAGGACTTCAGTGCCCAGGCCCTCAGCAACTACCTGCGCTTCGAAGACAACGGCGCAGGCCAGGCCGTGATGCACGTCACCAGCGGCCTGGATGCGAACGGTGACGGCATCCCCGACGTGCTGCAGACCTACACCTTCGACCAGATCAGCCTGCTCGACCTGCAGGCCTATGCCGGCGGCGACAGCGACGTCGAGATCATCCAGAAATTGCTGGACGAAGGCAACCTGCGCCGCGAAGCCTGAAAAACTGTACTTAAGTCCAATGGTCACGGCCTGCGCCCAGGCGTAAGCTGTGGTCATCTTTCATCATGAGGAGCTTCACCATGGCCCAAGCCACCGTCCTGTCAGTCACCGGCAACGCCGTTGCCGTTGCCGCCGATGGATCCACCCGTCCCATCAAGGCGGGCGACGTCATCCAGAAAGGCGAAACCATCCGCACCGCAGCCGGCGCCCGCGTCGAGCTGATGATGGAAGACGGACAGGTGGTGGCCATGGGCCCCGGTCAGAGCCTGCGCGTGGACGAGTCCATGGCGCAGTCCGACGCCACACCCACCACGGCCGAAGCAGGCGTCCAGCCCGGCTCGGTGGACCAGATCCTGCAGGTGCTGGAGCAGGGCGGTGACCTGACCGAAGAACTCGAAGCCGCTGCGGCCGGTGCCGGCGGTGGTGGTGGTGGTGACGGCAGCGACTTCGTGCGGTTGCTGCGTGTCACAGAGGGCGTGGACCCGCTGGCGTATGAATATGCACCTGTCAGTCCCGCGTCGTTCGACGAGGTGCTGCTCTCTTCCGCCCCTGCTTCTGTGCCGCCCGAAGTCCCCCCGGTGGTTGGGAATGTCACCTTGCGCTTTATCCAATTGGATGAAGAGGGGCAGCCGTTGCAAGGCCCGGAAGGCGGCTTTGTGTATATCGATGGTGAAGACGTGATCGAGGGTACGTTCGTTGGCGTGGTGGCGGAAGTGGACGTGCCGCCAACGGGGACGGACCTGATCCTGAACCTTACCAATGGCCAGACGATTGTCATCCCGGTCGGTCAAAGCTTTGGTTTCGTCCAAATCGACATCCGGGAAGATGAGGAATACCTGCAGGGCCGGGATTTGATTGACGTTGGCGTCGAGTCCGCTTCCGGTGGGGAGTACGATGAACTCAATATCGATCAATCCACTTCGATCGGCGTGATCGACGACGATGACGACACCACGGCCACGCTGACCAGCGAAGGCAGCGGCGACGAAGACCAGGGCTCGGTGACCTACACCGTGACACTGGACCATGCGCCCGAGGCCAACCAGAGCTTCAGCGTGACGCTGAGCAACAACCAGGTCATCAGCATCGTGGTGCTGGCCGGTGAACTGTCGGGCTCGACCACCGTGGCCTGGGGCGAAGAGATGCCCGAAGGTGCGGTGCAGCTCGAAGGCTACCCCGACAGCGACGTGTACCTGGAAGACGACTTCGTGCTGTCGGTGACCGACTTCGCGGCAGACGACAACGCGGGCAACTTCGAGAACCTGGTCCCGGTGGACGCCAGCACCGATGTGACCATCGGTGACACCATCGACACCGTCACCGTCACTTTGGGGCAGGTGACCTACGTCGAAGGAACCACTGGGGCTACCGTCACTGCAACGATTTCCCATCCGCCTTCCACCGAGCCGCTGGTGCTTACCCTTTCCACCGGGGGAACGATCACGTTCCTGGTGGGTGAGACGGAGGCCACCTCCACAGCGTTCACGGTTCCCGTGACAGAGCACGGTGCACCCGGAAGCGCCACCGATACAGCGATCACCCAAGCCATCTCGGTGACGAATATCAGCGGGGGTAACGAGTTTGAACACCTTGA
>JAUVXK010000183.1 GCA_030603635.1 Burkholderiales bacterium
TTTGCTATCGCGCCATGTAACCGCTGCCTGAGCGGTCACCGACAAAAAAGGGAAGCTGAGCTTCCCTTTTTGACTCTGGAGCGGGAAACGAGGTTCGAACTCGCGACCTCAACCTTGGCAAGGTTGCGCTCTACCAACTGAGCTATTCCCGCATTTTCTTCAGAACTTGTTGTGCTCTTCAGAAGCTGAAATTATAGCGTGTTTTTCCTTGGTCTTTCAAGAGCCGCTCAACTTTTTTGAACGGATCCAACCACCGGCAACAAGTCTGCACGGAGAGTCTTGTTGCTGCCTGGCAATCTATTCTTTCAGTGCTTGACCGCGCCACTCGCTGGTGCCGGCGCTGCCACAGGAGCCGCCACCTGGGCCGCGATCTCTTCGTCGGTCAAGGGCACCGGTTTGCGCTCCAAAGCAATCTCAAGCACCTTGTCGATCCACTTGACGGGTTTGATCTCGAGTCCCTGCTTGACGTTGTCGGGGATCTCGGCCAGGTCCTTGACGTTCTCCTCGGGGATGATGACGGTCTTGATGCCGCCGCGCAGCGCCGCGAGCAGCTTCTCCTTCAGGCCACCGATCGCCGTCACCTCGCCGCGCAGGGTGATTTCCCCCGTCATGGCCACGTCGGCCCGCACCGGAATGCCCGTGAGCGCCGAGACCATGGTCGTGGTCATGGCAATGCCCGCGCTCGGCCCGTCTTTGGGCGTGGCGCCGTCGGGCACGTGGATGTGGATGTCCTTCTTCTCGAAGGCCTCGTCGGCAATGCCCAGGGCATGGGCGCGGCTGCGCACCACCGTGCGCGCGGCCTCGACCGACTCTTTCATCACATCGCCCAACGAGCCGGTACGGATGACGTTGCCCTTGCCCGGCATCAAGGCGGACTCGATCGTCAGCAGGTCGCCGCCCACCTCGGTCCAGGCCAGGCCCACCACCTGACCGACCTGGTTCTGCGCTTCGGCACGGCCGTAGGTGAACTTGCGCACCCCCAGGAATTCGCTCAGGTTCTCGGAGTTGACCACCACGGTGGGCGTGTACTTCTTGAGCAGCAGGCCCTTGACCACCTTGCGGCAGATCTTGGAGAGCTCGCGCTCCAGCGAACGCACGCCGGCTTCGCGGGTGTAGTAACGCACCACGTCGCGCACCGCGTCCTCGGTGACCTGCAGCTCCCCTTCCTTGATGCCGTTGTTGGTGAGCTGCTTGGGCAACAGGTACTTGAGCGCGATGTTGGTCTTCTCGTCCTCGGTGTAACCCGACAGGCGGATCACTTCCATCCGGTCCAGCAGCGCCGGGGGGATGTTCATCGAGTTGGACGTGGCCACGAACATCACATCGCTCAGGTCGAAATCGACCTCCACGTAGTGGTCGGCAAACGTGTGGTTCTGCTCCGGGTCCAGCACCTCCAGCAACGCCGACGACGGATCGCCACGGAAATCCATGCCCAGCTTGTCGATCTCGTCGAGCAGGAACAGCGGGTTCTTGGTGCCGACCTTGTTCAGGCTCTGCAGCACCTTGCCCGGCATGGCACCGATGTAGGTGCGGCGGTGGCCGCGGATCTCGGCCTCGTCGCGCATGCCGCCCAGGGCCATGCGCACGTACTTGCGGCCGGTGGCTTTGGCCACCGACTGCCCCAGCGAGGTCTTGCCCACGCCCGGGGGCCCCACCAGGCACAGGATGGGGGCCTTGACCTTGTCCACCCGCTGCTGCACCGCGAGGTATTCAAGAATGCGGTCCTTGACCTTTTCCAGCCCGTAGTGGTCTTCGTTGAGCACGTCTTCGGCAAAGGCCAGATCGTGCTTGATCTTGGTCTTCTTGCTCCAGGGCAGGCCGACCAGCACGTCGATGTAGTTGCGCACCACGGTGGCTTCGGCCGACATGGGCGACATCAGCTTGAGCTTCTTGAGTTCGCCTTCGGCCTTCTTGCGGGCTTCGGCCGGCATCTTGGCGAGCTTGATCTTCTTCTCGATCTCTTCGATGTCGGCGCCCTCTTCGCCTTCGCCGAGCTCCTTCTGGATCGCCTTGACCTGCTCGTTGAGGTAGAAGTCGCGCTGGTTCTTCTCCATCTGCCGCTTGACGCGGCCACGGATGCGCTTGTCCACGTTGAGGATCTCGACCTCGCGTTCGAGCTGTGCAAACAGGTTTTCCAGCCGGTGGACGATCACGTCGAGATCGAGCACGCTCTGCTTGGCTTCGAGCTTGAGCGGCAGGTGCGCAGCGATGGTGTCGGCCAGTCGGCCGGCGTCGTCGATGCTGGCGATGGACGTCAGGATCTCGGACGGAATCTTCTTGTTGAGCTTGACGTACTGGTCGAACTGCTGCATCACGGCGCGGCGCAAGGCCTCGACCTCGGTCGCGTCCGCACCGGCGGACTCCTCGGCCGGGTTCACCGGCGCCACTTTCGCATGGAAGTGGGTCTCGCCGTCGTCAATGCCCAGCACCTTGGCGCGCTGCACGCCTTCGACCAGCACCTTCACCGTGCCGTCGGGCAGCTTGAGCATCTGCAGGATGCTGGCTACGCAGCCCATGTCGAACATGTCTTCGGGGGCGGGCTCGTCCTTGGCCGCGGTCTTTTGCGCCACCAGCATGATGCGGCGCTCGTTTTCCATCGCGGCCTCGAGGGCCTTGATGCTCTTGGGGCGGCCCACGAACAGCGGGATCACCATGTGGGGAAACACCACCACGTCGCGCAGCGGCAGCAGCGGCAGCGTCACGGGTTGGCTGGGAAGGAGAGTGTGTCCTGACATCGTCTTACCTCAATGTTGGTGTGGCAAGTGGGGGCACATTCGGCCACTTCAACCCGCTCGCCAGCAGGGACCAGGGGCCCGCGGCCCCCGTCCCGCTCGGGTCAGGCCTGTTTCGCGGCTTCGCGGTACACCAGCAGGGGGGCCTTGCCCTCCTCGATGGTGGACTCGTCAACCACCACCTTTTCGACGTTGCCGATGCTGGGCAGTTCAAACATCGTGTCCATGAGGGCCTGCTCCAGGATGGAGCGCAGGCCGCGCGCGCCGGTTTTGCGCTTGATGGCCTTGCGGGCGATGGACTTGAGCGCGGCCGGCCGCACCTCGAGTTCCACCCCTTCCATGTGCAGCAACTGCGCGAACTGCTTGACCACCGCGTTCTTGGGTTCGGTCAGGATGTCGACCAGCGCGTCTTCGCCCAGCTCGGCCAGGGCCGTGACCACCGGCAGCCGCCCCACCAGCTCGGGGATGAGGCCGAAGCGCACCAGATCGTCGGGCTCCACCTCGGCAAACACCTCGGTCAGGCTGCGCTCCTTCTTGCTCTTGACGTTGGCGCCGAACCCGATGCCGGCCGCTTCGGTGCGCTGCTCGACGATCTTTTCCAGCCCCGCGAACGCCCCGCCACAGATGAACAGGATGTTGGAAGTGTCGACCTGCAGCATGTCCTGGTTGGG
>JAUVXK010000200.1 GCA_030603635.1 Burkholderiales bacterium
CGGCGTGGATCTGAGTCGGTCGAAGCGCGGCGTCGCCTGAGTTTTGTGTTATAGTAATGGTCTTGGCCCGGTAGCTCAGTTGGTAGAGCAGCGGATTGAAAATCCGCGTGTCGGTGGTTCGATTCCGCCCCAGGCCACCAAACGAAAAGCCCTTGCAAATCAACAGGTTGCAAGGGTGGCCCTAAGAAAAGCGACCGCAAAAACGGTCGCTTTTCTGCTTCTTGTGCGGCAAACCGAGAAGGCAAGAGGGTGTCAAGCCAGTGATCGCTACGGCGCACCGGGAGTTGCAGGTGTGTATCCGGCTGAGCCCTGGCTTGCAGAAACCGAGTTGCACGCCTATAATGCTCAGTTCAGCGGAAATTCGTTCGCTGGAATCACCATTTGAGGTCACCTATGTACGCGGTCATAAAAACCGGCGGCAAGCAGTATCGCGTTGCCGTTGGCGAAAAATTGAAAGTAGAACAGATTGCTGCGGACGTGGGCCAAGAGATCGTGATCGACCAGGTGCTGGCCGTCGGCAACGGCGACAGCATCAAGGTGGGCACCCCCTTGGTCTCCGGCGCAACGGTCACAGCCACTGTGGTCAGCCACGGTCGTGGCGATAAGGTCCGCATCTTCAAGATGCGCCGTCGCAAGCACTACCAGAAGCGCCAGGGCCATCGTCAGAACTTCACCGAGCTGCAGATCGGCTCGATCAACGGCTAAGGAGTAGCACACCATGGCACAGAAAAAAGGCGGCGGCTCCACCCGCAACGGTCGCGACTCCAAGCCCAAGATGCTGGGCGTTAAGGTGTTCGGCGGCCAGGACGTGTCGGCAGGCGCCATCATCGTGCGCCAGCGCGGTACCAAGTTCCATGCCGGCACCGGTACGGGCGTCGGCAAAGACCATACCATCTTCGCCACCGTGGACGGCAAGGTCAGCTTCGCCACCAAGGGTGCGTTGAACCGCAAGACGGTTTTCGTCACCCCGGTGTGACGACTTGCTGAGGCGGCTCTGGCTGCCCGGCATCCCAAGGGCCCGCGCTTGCGGGCCTTTTGTGTTTCTCCGTTTCAGGGACAATCCAGCCATGAAATTTGTTGACGAGGCCTACATTGAGGTCGCCGCCGGTGACGGGGGCAATGGCTGCGCGTCGTTCCGGCACGAGAAGTACAAGGAATTCGGTGGCCCCGACGGCGGCGACGGCGGCCGAGGCGGCCACGTGTGGGCCTTGGCCGATGAAAACCTCAACACCCTGATCGACTTCCGTTACTCCCGCAAGTTCGAGGCCCCGCGTGGGGAGCACGGCAAGGGCTCCGACATGTTCGGCGCCAAGGGCGAGGACATCGTTCTCAAGATGCCGGTAGGCACCATCATTCGCAACGCCGACACCGGCGAAGTGATGCACGAGCTGCTGCAGGCGGGCGAAAAAATCCTCATTGCCAAGGGCGGTGACGGCGGTTTTGGCAACCTGCGTTTCAAGAGCGCCATCAACCGCGCCCCGCGCCAGAAAACCCCCGGTCATCCCGGTGAACGTTTCAACCTGCAGCTTGAACTCAAGGTGCTGGCCGATGTGGGCTTGCTCGGTATGCCCAACGCAGGCAAATCCACTTTTATTGCGGCGGTGTCCAACGCCCGCCCCAAGATTGCTGACTATCCCTTTACCACGTTGCATCCCAACCTTGGGGTGGTGCGCGTGGGGCCGGAGAAAAGTTTTGTCATTGCCGACGTGCCTGGCCTGATCGAAGGCGCCTCCGAAGGCGCCGGGCTGGGCCACCAGTTCCTGCGCCACCTGCAGCGCACGCGGTTGTTGCTGCACATTGTGGACATGGCGCCGTTCGATGAGGCGGTGGACCCGGTGGCTCAGGCCAAGGCGATCGTCAAGGAGCTAAAAAAATACGATCCCGAACTCCATGCCAAGCCGCGCTGGCTCGTGCTCAACAAGCTGGACATGGTGCCTGCCGAAGAACGTGAGGTGAGGGTGAAGGACTTCGTCAAGCGCTTCCGGCATAAAGGCCCGGTGTTCGAGATTTCGGCCCTGACCCGCGAAGGCTGCGAGCTGCTGGTGCAGAAAATCTTCCAGCACATTGCGGCGACCCGCGACGCGGAAAAGCCTGCCGTCCATGTGGATCCTCGCTTTGACGAAAGCCGCGAGGCGGCTGACGTCCCTCAGCCTGCCAGCGACGACCCTCGTTTCCGTGAATGACCCATCATGACCGTCGAGTCTCCCGCGTTTCCCGTGGCCGCTCCGCAGGCTGCTCCCGTCGATGTGCTGCGATCCGCGCGGCGCATCGTGGTGAAGGTCGGTTCCAGCCTGGTGACCAATGAGGGCAAGGGGCTGGACGAGGCCGCCATCGGCCAGTGGAGCGAGCAGCTTAGCGCCCTCGTGCAAGAGGGGCGTGAGGTGATCATGGTCAGCAGTGGGGCCATTGCCGAGGGCATGAAGCGCCTGGGCTGGGCCAAGCGCCCGAAGGAAATCAACGAGCTGCAGGCCGCCGCCGCCGTGGGCCAGATGGGCCTGGTGCAGATGTACGAGACCAAGCTGCGCGAACTGGGCCTGCGCAGCGCCCAGGTGTTGCTCACCCACGCCGACCTGGCCGACCGTGAGCGCTACCTCAACGCCCGCTCCACGTTGCTCACCTTGCTGGAGCACCGGGTGGTGCCCGTGATCAATGAAAACGACACGGTGGTCAACGACGAGATCAAGTTCGGCGACAACGACACCCTGGGTGCGCTGGTGGCCAACCTGGTTGAGGCCGACGTGCTGGTCATCCTGACCGACCAGAAAGGCCTCTA
>JAUVXK010000140.1 GCA_030603635.1 Burkholderiales bacterium
AGATGGCAGTGGGAATCGACAAACATGAACAGGGGTTCAGATGGTCTGCGTGGGGCGATCGGACGCCAGGTGACCACCCAGGATTTCTTCGATGCGGGCTTTGAGCATCTTGGATTTCTCGTCGGCCGGGAAACGGATGCCTATGCCCTGGGTTCGGGAGCCGGTGGCGCCCGGTGGCGTGATCCAGGCCACCTTGCCAGCGATAGGGTAGCGCTGGGGATCGTCGGGCAAGGTGAGGAGCACATACACATCCATGCCCAGTTTGTATTCGCGGGCGGAGGGCACAAAAATGCCCCCCTCCGCGAACAGGGGGATGTAGGCCGCGTACAAGGCGGCCTTCTCCTTGATGGACAACTGGATGACGGTGGGGCGGGCGCCGCCCTGCTGCTCGGCCGTGCTCATGCCGTGGAGTGTAGCGTCAGGCACTGGCGGGTGGATACGGCCCAGGCCTCCTGCTGCAGGCCCGCGTTGAACGGGTGTTCCATGGTTCGGGCGGCGGACACCAGCGCCTTGTACCACGTGTTGAGGGCAGGCATGGGTGGAGCCGCCGGCAGGTCAGGCGCGGCAAAGAAGCGCGGCGCAGCTCCGACCCGGATGGCCATCAGGTCATGGCAAAGCTTGAAAAGCACATCCATCTGGCGCGGCGGTGTCCAGTCGCCCATGAGGCTGAAATCGCCCTGCGCCAGTCGCCTGGGCAGTTGCGACCAGGTGGCAGCCGTGAGGCCGCTGTCCAGCCATTCCCGGGCCGAATCCGGGCATCCACCGGCGGCTTTCAGGATCACGCCGGATTCGCCCGCAAGACCGCCCGCCCCTAGCCATGCCATGGCCTCATCCGGTGCCGGCCAGGCCATGGCATGCGTGAGGCAGCGGCTGCGAATGGTCGGCAAGACCGCGTGGGAAGCCTCGGTGGTGAGGACGAAGCGGACAGCCCCCGGAGGCTCCTCAAGTGTCTTGAGCAGGGTGTTCGCCGATTCCACATTCAGGCGATCGGCCGGATGGATCAACACCACCTTGGTGTCTCCACGTGAACGGGTGGTCTGCGTGAACGCAACGGCTTCCCGGGTCGGGTCCACGCGGATGAACTTGCCCGGCTTGAGCTCCTTGCGGTCGATCTTGTCCTGTGTTTTCGGTTCCAGCGGCCATTCGAGGGCCAGGGCCAGCGTTTCAGGCATGAGCACGAACAGGTCCGGGTGGGTGCGCACGTCGATCGCGTGGCAGCTCCCACAGACGCCGCAGGCGCCTGTGTCGGTGGGGGCTTCGCAGAGCCAGGTGCGAGCGAGTGCCAGCGCCAGTGCATACTGGCCGAGACCGGGCGGGCCGGCCAGCAGCAGGGCGTGGCCGCGTTGCTGGCGCAGGCCATTGAGTTGCCGTTGCAGCCAGGGTGACAACGTCATGTGGGCTGCCCTTGCAGGAACCCATGCTCCACACAGGCGCACAACACCTGCTCCCAGACGGCCGCCATGGGCTGCGTGCCGTCGACCCGGGCAAAGCGATGCGGCATGGCCTCCCGGCGCTCGGCGTAACCCTGGGCAACCCGGGCAAAAAAAGCCTCGGGCATGGCCTCGAACTTGTCCGGCGCTCTGGCCTGGCTCAAGCGCACCGCGGCCACGGCCGGAGGCACGTCAAACCACAGGGTGAGATCCGGCTGTCGGACCGCATCACCCGCCGAAGCGGTGTGCTGCACCCATTGCTCCAAGGTTTTCAGCACCGCCAGATCGAAGCCCCTGCCATAGCCCTGGTAGGCGAAAGTGGCGTCGGTGAAGCGGTCACAGAGCACCACGTGGCCTTGCGCCAGCGCGGGCTCGATCACCCGGCACAAGTGGTCGCGCCGGGCTGCAAACATGAGCAGTGCTTCGGTCAGCGGGTCCATGGCTTCGCTGAGCAGGATGCCGCGCAACGTTTCGGCCAGTGGCGTGCCGCCCGGTTCCCGAGTCAGCGTGACCGTGTGGCCCTGATCCCGAAAAGCCTGTGCCAGGGTGGCGATGTGGGACGACTTCCCTGCCCCGTCGATGCCTTCGAAGGTGATGAAGCGACCGATGTGTGGCATGGTGCAGATGTCCTCAACGGTTCAGGATGAAGCGGCGCACCGCGCGGTTGTGTTCTTCCAGGGTGCGGCTGAACTCGCTGGAGCCGTCTCCACGGGAGACGAAATACATGGCCGGTGTCTGGGCCGGCTGCACCGCGGCCAGCAGCGACGCCATGCCCGGCATCGCTATCGGCGTCGGCGGCAGACCGCTGCGGGTGTAGGTGTTGTAGGGCGTGTCCGTGTCCAGATGGCGTCGGCGCAGGCGACCGTCGAAATCCTCGCCGAGCCCATAAATCACGGTCGGATCGGTCTGCAGCCGCATCCCGATGCGCAGGCGGTTGATGAAGACGCCCGCCACCATGTCGCGGTCGCTGGGCAGGCCGGTTTCCTTCTCGATGATGCTGGCCAGAATCAACGCCTCTTCGGGGGTGCGCAGCGGCAGCCCGGGCATGCGTTGTTCCCAGGCCTGGGCCAGACGCCGCTCCATGGATTGCGCGGCCTGTCGGAGCACGGACGACGCGGTGGCGTACTTCGGGTACACGTAGGTATCGGGGAAGAATCGCCCTTCCGGATGCGCATGGGACAGCCCCAGTGCCTGCATGAGTGCCGGGTACCCGCCCTCGGGTAGGTCATAACGCAGGTGCTCGGCCGACCGCAACGCCTGCAGCACCTGACGGTAGTTCCATCCTTCCACGATGGTGATGCGGCGGACGGCCTGTTCGCCGCGGACCAGCTTGCCCAGCAGGGTGCGTGGCGTTGTGGTGGCGTCGAGCTCGTAGGCACCGGCCTTGATGTTTCGGGATTCGCCAGAGGCCCTGAACCAGGCGAACAGCAGCCATTCCGGCCCCTGCACACCGCCGGCCACCAGCGCACGAGCCACCCCACGCGCACTCGTGCCTGGCGGGATGTTCAGATCGAGCACCCCGCTGTCGTCCAGGGGCATGGGCAGGGGCCGGTGCAGCCACCACAGGCCCAGCGCGGCCAGCGACACAACAGCTGCCATGGTCAACCACAGCAGCGATTTCAACAATCGGAACACGGACATGGACCTCTGGGACAATACAGCCGTCCGATGATACGTGACCTTGATCCGTTCCCTTTCATGAGCCTGTCGAACCCCATGCCCACTTCCTCCACCGGTCTGGACACCCCTTCCTTTCATGGTCTGCTGCGTCTCAACCACTGGGGCGTGATTCGCGCCCAGGGCGAGGATGCCGCCGCCTTTCTGCATGCCCAACTGACCAACGACTTTGCCCTGCTCGGCCTTCAGGAGGCCCGGCTAGCCGGGTACTGCAATGCCAAAGGGCGCCTGCTGGCTTCGTTCATTGGCTTCAAACGTGCTGCTGACGACATCCTGTTGATCTGCTCGCGGGATCTGCTGGCCGCGACGCTCAAGCGCCTGTCCATGTTTGTGCTGCGCTCCAAGGTGCGCCTGACGGATGCGACCGAAACGATGGCGCTCTGGGGGGCTGCCGGAACGGCGGTCCCTGTGGAGCTGGCAGACGCTCCCTGGCGGCTCTGGAACGCCGATGGCGGAACCTGGGTTCGGCTGCCTTCGGCCGAAGGCATTCCGCGCGCCCTGCTGTGCAGCGAGGCCGAGGTGACCCCCTCCGCCCCCGTGCTGGCGCCGGAACACTGGGCGTGGCTGGAGGTGCGCAGTGCCGTGGCCATGGTCACGCAGCCGCTGGCCGAACACCTCGTGCCGCAGATGCTGAATTACGAATCCGTGGGTGGGGTCAACTTCAAGAAGGGCTGCTACCCGGGGCAGGAGGTGGTGGCCCGCAGCCAGTTCCGAGGCACCCTCAAGCGCCGGGCGTTTCTGGTGCATGGCGACACCGAACCCCGGCCGGGCCAGGACGTGTTCCATGCCAGCGACGCGGAACAGCCTTGCGGCACGGTGGTGCTGGCCGCCCCCCACCCCGCAGGGGGGTACGACGCCATCGTCTCCATGCAAACGGCCGCCAGCGACGGCCAGCGACTGAGCCTTGGCAACGCCAACGGGCCGGCGCTCGAATTGCTTCCCCTGCCCTACGAGTTGCTGGCTGACGTCTGAGGCCCATCCCGCCATGTGCCTGATCGCCTTTGCCCTGGGGATGCGGGACGACTGCCCGCTGCTGCTGGCCGCCAACCGTGACGAGTTCTGGGAGCGACCGACCCAGCCGATGTCTGTCTGGGCGTTGCCGGACGGAACGCAGGTCTGCAGCGGGCGCGACCTGCGGGCGGGAGGCACATGGATCGGAATCTCGCAGGCAGGCCGGGTTGCCATGCTCACCAACGTGCGCAGCGGCGAACCGGACCTCGCCCCGCGCAGCCGCGGGGAACTCGTCACCCACTGGCTGAACGGTGCGGTGCAAGCCTCCGATTGGCGGCATCTGACCCGACAGATCGATCCCAAGGCCTACGGCGGTTTCAACCTGGTTCTGGGGGACTGGTCGAACGGGGAATGGGTGTGGCTGAGCAACCGCTCTGAAGGATCGGCTGCGCCCAGGAAAGCGTTGCGGCTTGCTGGCGGCTGGCACGGCATGCTCCTGGAGCCCGGTGTGTACGGCCTTTCGAATGCCGGCCTTGATACGCCCTGGCCCAAGACCCTGCGACTGAAGACCGCCGCTGCGCAGGCGCTTGAGGCACTGGCCGCTGCCACTCCGGAGCAACCACAGTCGTGGCGCGAACCGTTGCTCCAGGCGCTGATGGACCGCCGTCCCGCACCCGATGCCGACATGCCCCGAACCGGTGTGCCGTGGGACAAGGAGCGCGAGCTGTCCTGTGCATTCGTGCACATGCCCGAGAGCGGGTACGGCACACGCAGCACCCTTATCGCCCGCTGGCACGCACCGGGACTGCCCGTGGAGTTGGAGGAGTGGACGCACGCTTGCCTACCCGACCCCCATCCGGACAGTCTTCATTGGCCCCTGGCAGGCAGCGATTACAGGCGCATCTCCATGTCTACGTGGGGAATGCCCACTTCCTCGTAAGTCTCGCCCACAGGCTGGTAGCCCAGGCGGCGGTAGAACCCTTCTGCCGTACGCTGGGCGCTCAGACGCAGGGTGTGGTCGCCTCGCTCCCGGGCGGTGGCTGTCAGTGCGTTCACGATCTCACGGCCCACGCCGGTACCGCGCAGCACACGGTGCACGGCCATGCGCCCAATCTTGCCCACCCCGGGCCCGCCCTGCAGCAGCCGCCCGGTGGCCACGGGCTGGCCTAGGTGGTTGTACGCCACGGCGTGCAGGCAGGTCAGGTCGGCCTCGTCCCACTCGTCCTCGCGGGCAATGCCCTGCTCCTCAATGAACACAGCGGTGCGCACCTGCCGGGCGTCATCGCCCAGCTCGCTCCAGGCGCCTGTGCGCACTTCGATCACCGGCTCGCCCGCCTCGTAACCCTGCAGCAGCGCCCGCAGGGGGCCCGGGATGGGTTTTGAAGTCTGCGTGGCCGGGTCGGCAAACACGTAGATCAGTTCACCGCTGATCAGGTGCTCCTCGCCCCGGAAGATGGCCCCGGTCATCGTCATGGACGAATTGCCGATGCGGCTGCACATGAAGGCCACGTCCAGCATGTCGTCCATGCGGGCCGAGGCGTTGAACTCCACCGACGCCTTCTTCACGTACAGTTCGCCGCCCAGCAGGTGCATGGCGTCTTCGTAGGGCAGCGCCAAGGCGCGCCAGTACTCGGTGATGGCCACGTCGAAGTACATCAGGTAGTGGGCGTTGAAGACGATCTTTTGCATGTCGACTTCGGCCCAGCGCACGCGAAGACGGTGAAAAAAGCGGAAATCCTGGCGTTTCATGGACAATCTAGGGTTGGCTTGAAAATCCGCATTATGTTGCCCCACCAGCTCGAACTCCTGTCGCCTGCGCGCGACGCCGACATCGGCATCGAGGCCGTGAACCACGGCGCCGACGCCGTCTACATCGGCGGCCCATCGTTCGGCGCGCGCGCCAGTGCCGACAACTCCGTGGCCGAGATCGAGC
>JAUVXK010000146.1 GCA_030603635.1 Burkholderiales bacterium
GGTCACGTGATGGGGCTCAAAACCATCGCCGAATACGTGTCCAACGAAGCGATTCTGGAACGCGTGCGCGAGATTGGCGTGGATTTTGCTCAGGGTTATCACCTAGGCAAACCCATTCCACTCACGGAACTGGGCGAGACCCGAATGATGCCTCGCTGACCCCACCCAAGGAAATGCCGAACGCCTGGCCGCAGCCCAGGAAAGCCTGAACCCATCTGCCGACACCATAGAGGTGTTCAAAGCGCTGCCGAACGCCTGGCCGCAGCCCAGGAAAGCCTGAACCTGTTTGTACGCAGCCAGGCGCAGTTGGTCGAGACCGCTCGCCAGCTCCACAACGGCGACGGAAAGATCCTGAAGGAGGTCTACTTCGAGAACGGCAAGGTTGCCCACACCGTGGACCAGTTCATACGCAGCGCTCAAGCCGCCCTGGAACTGGCGCAGTCCAACTCGCCCGATACGGACTTCGCCGTCAACCGCCTCGTGTCCCAGATCGATGGGGTGCTGGAGGCATTGAACCTCGCCACCAGCGCGTTCGACCGGATCAGCACCGACAAGGAAGTCGCCATCATGAAGGAGCTCAAGGGCATCGTATCGGACATCCAGTCCGTGGCCAGAGAGGCCAAGGTGGTGTCCTTCAACGCGCAGGTGATCGCCGCTCGGGCGGGGAGCGTGGGCAGGGAATTTGCCGTGGTGGCCAACACCCTGGTCTCGATCAGCGGCGTGGTGGACACCTTGGCCAAGAAAGGCCTGACACTCGTCGCCCGGTAAATCACCGAACGGCGTGCGCCGCCCTCAGCGCCCCGGCAAGGCCTTGTCCAGGGTGAGGTGAGCCCAGCGGCTCTCATCCCACAGAGTCTGGGTGCTGGCTTCCCGCGTCAACAGCAGGCTTTCCACCAGCGGGGCAACCGACACCTTGTCAGGTTGCACCAACAGGACCAGAACCCCATCCTCTCCCGCGAGTTGCCCCACCCAGCCCAGGCTGAGCAAGGCCCCGACAGGGACTTCCAGCTGCAGCGGGTCCACCCGCAGGCGCTCGGCCAGCCATTGATAGGACTTTCCGGCCCCGTTGAGCAAACGGTCCTGGTGCAGTTCATGCACCAACTCCAGTGCCAACTGGAAGGTCCAGCCCGGGGTGTCGCCCCGCCGCGCCACCCCGGCCATGAGGCTGGGCAGGTACGCCACCACCACCGCCCCCAGCAGCACGATCACCCACACCAGGTAGAGCCAGATCAACAGGATGGGCAAGGTGGCAAACGTGCCATAGACCACCGAATAGGTGGGGATTGTGGCCAGGTACCAAGCCAGCAGCCGCTTGGCCAGGTCGAACGCCACGGCCACGAACAGGGCACCCCACAGGGCATGGCTCCAGCGCACATAGGCGTTGGGTACGTAGCGGTACAGCGCTGCCATGGCCACCAGGACAGCGCCGAACTCGATCAGATCAAAGAACGCCATGAACAGCGGGTGCGTGGCCCCGACCCATCCGCGCGACGCCGAAAGGGCATAGGAACTCAGCGTCAGGCTCAGGCCCGCCAGCAGTGGCCCCAGGGTCAGCAACGCCCAGTAGACCAGCACCCGCTGGGTGAATGGGCGCAAGCGACGCACCCGCCAGATGTCGTTGAGCTTGCGGTCTATCGTCAGGATCAGTGCCAGGGCCGACACCAGCAGCACCAGGGCCCCGGTCCAGCCCATCTGCCCGGCTTTGCCCGCAAACTGCAGCAGGTAGGTGGAGACCTGCCGCGCAATGTGCTCGGGAATCAACCCCTGGAACAGCCAGTCGTGCAACGCCTGTTCCATGCGCGAGAACATGGGAAAGGCCGTGAAAATCGCCAGCGCCACGGTGAACAGAGGCACCAGCGAGATGGTGGTGGTAAAGGTGAGGCTGCCGGCCGTCACACCCAGACGGTCTTCGCGAAACCGTTCGCGCAGGGTCAGTGCCGTGTTGCGCCAGGGAAAGGACGCCAGCTCCTGCCACAGCGCCTCGACCCGCGTCCGCAGCACGCGAGCCAACCACGAATCCCCTGTCAGAAAGTCTTTGCCCCACATGCCGGTATCATGCCACCGACTGCAAACGACCATGAACCACGACCCCGCCCCCCCCTCTGTCACCCTCTCTGAGCCAGCGGCCCTGCCCTCCGCTGCCGCTGTATGGACGCGGCTGTTGGCCGTCTCGAGCCTGTTGGCCCTGATCGCGCTCGGCCTGGCCTGGGAGCTGTGGCTGGCGCCGCTGCGCGAAGGCGGGTCGTGGTGGGCCATCAAGGTGCTGCCGCTCACCCTGCCGCTGGCAGGGCTGCTCAAGCACCGCATGTACACCTACCGCTGGCTCAGCCTGCTGGTGTGGCTGTATTTCACCGAAGGCGTGGTGCGGGCCACCAGCGAAAGCGGCCTGTCGGCCGGGCTCGCCTGGGGCCAGGTGGTGCTTTGTGTGCTGCTCTTCACGGCCTGCGCCCTGCACGTGCGGCTGCGCCTGAAGGCCGCACGCCCGAACGCCGCCTCCGTGCCTCCCGCCGGCACGCCATGAACACCACCGGCCTGCTCGACACGTTGCGCAACGCCGTGGGTGCGACCCATGTGCTCACGCACGACGACCCGGCCGCCGACCTCACCGCCTTCGAGCAGGACTGGCGCCAACGCCACCGGGGCCGGGCCCTGGCGGTGGTCCGCCCCGGCTCCACCCCCGAAGTGGCCCAGGTGGTGCGGGCCTGCGCCCAGGCCGGCGTGAGCCTGGTACCCCAGGGCGGCAACACCGGCCTGGTGGTGGGTGGAGTGCCCGACGCCAGCGGCACCCAGGTGGTGCTGAGCCTACAGCGACTCAACGCCATCCGTGCCCTGGACCGGGACAACCTCACCCTCACGGCCGAGGCCGGCTGCGTGCTGCAGGTCGCCCAGGAAGCCACCAAGGCCGCTGGCCTGTGGCTGCCGCTGAGCCTGGCGGCCGAAGGCAGCTGCACCCTGGGCGGCAACCTGGCCACCAATGCCGGTGGAACCCAGGTGCTGCGCTTCGGCAACGCGCGCGACCTGTGCCTGGGGCTCGAGGTCGTCACCGCGCAAGGCGAGGTGTGGAACGGCCTGAGCGGGCTGCGCAAGGACAACACCGGCTACGACCTGCGCCATCTGTTCATCGGCAGCGAAGGCACGCTGGGCGTGATCACCGCCGCCACGCTCAAGCTGTTTCCTCGCCCTGCGGCACAGCTCACCGCCTGGGCCGCCGTACCGTCGATGGAGACCGCCGTGGCCTTGCTGGGGCTGGCCCAACGCCATCTGGGGCCGGGCCTCACCGGCTTCGAGGTCATGGGCCAGTTTGCCCTGCAACTGGTGGACCGGCATTTCCCGGCCCTGCGCGTGCCGCTGTGGCGCGACACGCCCTATGCCGTGCTGCTGGAAAACAGCGACAACGAAAACGAGGCCCACGCCCGCGCCCGCTTCGAAGCCTTGCTGGAAGCGGCACTGGAAACCGACTGCATCAGCGATGCGGTCGTCGCCGAAAGCCTGGCCCAGGCACGCAACCTGTGGCACATCCGCGAGAGCATTCCGCTGGCCCAGGCCGAGGAAGGATTGAACATCAAGCACGACATCAGCGTGCCCATCTCCCGCATCCCCGCCTTTTGCGCGGAAACCGACGCGCTGCTGGCCCGCGAAATCCCTGGTGTGCGGCTGGTCAACTTCGGTCATCTGGGCGACGGCAACCTGCACTACAACGTCCAGTGCCCCGAAGGGGCCGATGGCGCCGCTTTTCTGCGCGAACAGGAGGCCCGTGTCAACACCCTCGTGTTCGATGCCGTCCAGCGCCACGGCGGTTCCATCAGCGCGGAGCACGGCATCGGTGGCCTCAAACGCGATACGCTGCCCCATTACAAAGACCCAACCGCCCTGCAGCTGATGCGTGCCATCAAGGCCGCGCTGGACCCGCAGGGCATCATGAATCCCGGACGGGTGCTGTGAACCGACCGACAACCCCATGAACCACTCTTCTGTAGCTGCTGATCGTCCGCTGCTGATCGTCAAGACGGGCAGCACCCACCCCGACATCGCCGCTCAGTGGGGCGATTTCGAGCACTGGATCATGACCGGCCTCGGCGATGCGGGCCTCCCCGTCAGCGTCGTGGACCCGCGCGCTGGCATGCCGCTGCCACCCCCCGCCGAGGTGGCGGGCGCGATCGTCACCGGCTCGCACAGCATGGTCACGGACCGCGAGCCCTGGAGCGAACAGACCGCCGCTTGGTTGCGCGAGGCGGTGGCCGTTGAAATGCCGGTGCTGGGCATTTGCTACGGCCACCAGTTGCTGGCCCATGCGATGGGCGGCGAGGTGGACTTCCACCCTCTCGGCATCGAGCTGGGCACGATCGAGGTCGAACTCACCCCGGCGGCGCAGGACGACCCGCTGTTCACAGGCATGCCTCTGCGTTTCGGCGGTCAGTCGGCCCACCGCCAGAGTGTGCGCCGGCTGCCCCCGGAAGCGGTGCGGTTGGCGGGCAACGCCTTCGAGCCGCACCAGGCTTTCCGTTTAGGCCGCCAAGCCTGGGGCGTGCAGTTCCACCCCGAATTCGGCGCCCCGGCCACTGCTGCCTATGTGAGCCGAAACACCGCACCAGACTGCCCACCCCCACGCGTGGTGGACACGCCCGAGGCCGCCTCCCTGCTCAGGCGTTTTGCCCAGTTGACCCGCGTCACCCGAGCGCCTGTCTCCCGACCGCTGGCGGCCTAGAATCACCCCTTTTGGAAGCTTGAACGTGAACCGCCCCGTCCGCCACCAGTACGAAGACTTCATGCGCCATGTGTACACCCATGGCGTGGCCAAGGGCGACCGCACCGGCACCGGCACCCGCAGCGTGTTCGGCCACCAGATGCGCGTCGACCTGAACGACGGCTTCCCGCGGGTCACCACCAAGAAGGTGCACCTGAAGAGCATCATCCTGGAACTGCTGTGGTTCCTGCGCGGCGACCGCAACGTGAAGTGGCTGCAGGAACGCGGCTGCACCATCTGGGACGAATGGGCCCGGGAGGACGGCGACCTCGGCCCGGTCTACGGCGTGCAGTGGCGCAGCTGGCCCACACCGGATGGTGGCCACATCGACCAGATCGCCGACGTGGTCAAGCAGCTCAAGAGCAACCCCGACAGCCGCCGCATCATCGTCAGCGCCTGGAACGTGGCCGAACTCGGCCAGATGGCCCTGATGCCCTGCCATGCCTTCTTCCAGTTCTACGTGGCCCCGGCCACCGAACCGGGGGGCAAGGGCAAACTGAGCTGCCAGCTCTACCAGCGCAGCGCCGACATCTTCCTCGG
>JAUVXK010000079.1 GCA_030603635.1 Burkholderiales bacterium
GCCAGCTCCTGCAGATCCTTCGGCATGGCTTCGTCGGGGTCGGGTGCCGGCAGCGGCATGCGGACTTTCCAGAGGTTGCCGCCCTCGGTCAGCGCGAAGCACTGCCCCTTGGGCAGCGCCACCACATGCGCCGGCTCGATCAGCGGCACGCTGTTGCTGCTGATGCGGTCCTGGGTGTTGGACGTGAAGGCGGTGTTGCCGTGCGGGTCGGAGCTGTCCGTGGCGCCGCTCATCAGTGCCGTGGCGTACACCTCGACCTTGGGAAGTTGTCGCGTCAGCAGTTCGGCGGTGGTGGTCTCGCGCACGCGCAGCATGAACAGGTTGTTGAAGTTGCCGACCACCTGGCCGGCCACCGAGACCAGGTCGCTGAACATCGAGTTGCCCACCGCCGCCGCGCTTGGCCTCGACGTAGATGCGCTTCGACAGGGCGGCATCGCCACCTTGCTGGCACGCAGCCGCGAGGATGAGCCAGTCCTATGAGGCCAGCAGCTCGCCTGTTCGTTGTGACCTGTGGCGCGGTGTGCCAGTGGACCGATAAACTTCGCAACGAAATCCGATGCTCTGGCTGTTGATGGATGTGCTTGGCTCGCTCTGGATCACCCGCAACGGCCTGCGTTGACCAGGCCGAAGACTTGAGTCCACAATCGAGTCCATTCCGTGACGCTTGGATCGGAAAAGACGTTCGTAATAAACGAGTTAGCGACCGGGTGCTGTTCCCTTCACCCGCTCCAATTCATCGCCTGTTCCGGCACCTTCTCCCTGCGCTTTCCACTCACGCCCAATGCGTGCGGAATTCCTGTGCGTACTGCTCGAAGCGAATAGGCGCACGGCCCAGAATGCGTTGCACGGCGTCCGTCACCCGCTCGGCGTAGCCCGCCTTGAACGCCCCCAGAATGACCAACAGGAATTCCGTGTAGTCTGCCGGCAGGCCGGCGCCCAGCAGCCCCTGGCGCAACGCGTCTTCCGGGATGTCGGTGTAGCCGATCGGTCGTCCCGCTGCGTGAGTCAGCAATGCCGCCACCTGCGTGTGGTCCAGTGTTTCGCTGCCGGTCAGGTCGTGCGCGGCATTCACAAAGTCGTCAGACGACAGCAGCTTGGCCGCCACGGCTGCAATGTCGCGCGTGTCGATGAAGCTGCCCTTGGCATCGCCCACGGGCAGGAAAATCTGGCCTTGCGCCTGAATGCCGTGCAGCCAGAAGGTGTGGAAGTTCTGCATGAACCAGTTGGGCCGGATCACGTTCCAGGCCAGGCCGGAGCGCTCCAGGTGCAATTCGGCACGGCGCAGCGGGATGTTGTCGTCGGCGTTGGCGCCCATGGCCGACAGCAGCACCACCTTGCGCACGCCAGCCGCCTGGGCCGCGTCTATGGCCGGGATCAACAGCTCGTGGTGTTGGGCGTAGCCGGGCGGGGTCATCAGAAACAGTTGATCAACACCGGCCAGCGCTGCGGCCAGGCCTTCGCCAGTGGCCAGGTTGAGCTGGACTTCGCCTGGCTGGCTGGGCGTGCGGCTGGTGGCGCGGCGCACGGTCTGGCCCTGTTGCTCAAGCAGTTGGGCCAGTGCAGAACCGATCTGGCCGTTGGCGCCGATCACGAGGGTGGTGGTCATTCAGAACTCCTGTGGGTGTGAAACAAGCCTGTAGTGTGCTTACATCGCCGAATAACGAGAATGCATGAAATTCCACCATTCATGTCCATTCGTCCATACAATCCATTCTTATGGACATACTGACCGACATCATTCATGTCACGGGTTTGAAGCGCCGATTACTCGACCTGCACGCGCTCACGCCCGGCACGGCCATGCGCTTCCCCTGCGAACGCAGCTTTGGCCTGCACGCGGTCACGCGCGGGCACGCCTTTGTACACGCCCCCAACCTCGGCGAGCCACTGGAGCTGCACGCAGGCGATCTGGTGCTGATGGCGCGCGGCTGCACCCACTTCCTCACGCTCGACAGAACACCCCCCGAGAGCAGCGCCTCGGTCACGGTGGCCCCCTTTGCTGGGGCCGGCCCCGCCGCTCCCCCGGCAGAGGCGGGCGACGCCCAGGTGATCAGCGCGGCTTACCAGTTGTGGCACGAACCACTGCACCCCTTTCTGCGCAGCCTGCCGCCCTGGTTCGTGGTGCGTGGGCGCTCGCTCGAGCAGCTCTCGCCGCTGCCCCTCACCCTGGGGTTGCTGGACCGGGAACTTGGCAACCCTTCTCTGGGCGCCACGTCGGCCACCCACGGTCTGCTGGATGCGCTGTTTGCCTTTGCCTTGCGCGAAATCGCGGCGCGGGAACAACCGCAGACCCCGGGTTGGCACCTGGCCGTGGCAGACCGGCAGATCCGCCAGGTGCTCACGCTGATGCACGGCCACCTCGGGCACGACTGGACCTTGGCCGAATTGGGGCAACAAGTGGGGCTTTCGCGGTCGGCGCTGGCCGAGCGTTTTCGGCAGACCATGGGCGACAGCCCCCTGAACCACCTGCGCACCTTGCGCATGCAAAAAGCCATGCAGTTGCTGGCAGAAACCCGGCAAACGCTGGAACAGGTGGCGCAGGCCGTGGGCTACCAAGACGCCTTCGGCTTCTCCAAGGTGTTCAAGCGCACCATCGGGCAATCACCGCGCCAGTTCCGCGAGCAGGACGCCCGGGAACAACAAGCCCCTTACCGGTTCCTGGGCTGAAGGTTGCCGCACTGGGCACCCAGCCACTTTCCGGTCTGGGTCATCTGCAGGCGTTCGGGCCGCCCTTCCATGGTGGTGTGAATCACGGACTGCGCGGTGTAGCCCGTGTCGCCCTGGAATGTCACTTCCGACTGCCCCCGCGAAGGCGGTGGGCCAGAACACTGGAAGGTCACCTTCATGCGGTTGCCGCTGCGCTGCACCACTTGCTGCTTGCAGTCATCGTCCGCCAAGGGAATGTCCACCTGCTTGGCCTCTTCGGGGGTGAGGCACACCTTGATCGTCTGCCCACTGGCATCCACAGCCATGCCTTGGGAAGCCATCATGGCCTCCATCTGGCGGCGCTGCTCTGGCGGCATGGACGCCATCTGCTTGCGCATCTCGGCCATGGCCTGTTCCATGACGCCGCTGTCGCTCTTGGTCACCACCTTGTGCTCCCACAAGCCCGGCTTCATGGACTGCGCGTGACCGCTGCCCATGGCACAAGCAATGCAGACCGCAACGGCCAGACGATGAGTCGATTTCATGTGTTTCCCTTGCATCTTGTAGAGTGATGAGCGAAGTATGAGCGAGATGAGCACCGCTGTCACGCATTGGGGCGTGTCTCGGCAGCAGGGCCAAAACCCCCACCCCCTGGCGTGTGGATTTCAAACACATCGCCCGGCTGCATCTCGGCCTGGCCGATGTGCGCCAGCGTTTCCACCGAACCATCGGCCCGAACCACCCGGTTGACGCCCGGCGCACCGGGTTGCCCACCCGCCATGCCGAACGCCGGATGCACGCGTCCGTTGGACAGGATGCTCGCGGTCATCGAGTCCAGAAAACGGACACGCCGCACCCCACCGTCGCCGCCCTTCCAGCGCCCGACGCCGCCCGAGCCCTTGCGGATTTCGTAGCTCTCCAGCCGGACCGGGAAGCGGAATTCAAGCACCTCGGGGTCGGTCAGGCGCGAGTTGGTCATGTGCGTCTGCACCACCGATGTGCCATCAAAACCACCCACCAGTTGGCCCTGCGCATCGAAATCCCCGCCGGCGCCGCTGCCGCCCGAAATGGTTTCGTAGTACTGGTGCTGCGCGTTGCCGAAGGTGAAGTTGTTCATGGTGGGCTGGGCACCGGCCATCACGCCCAAGGCGCCGAACAGCGCGTTGGTGATGCAGCTCGACGTTTCCACGTTCCCCGCCACCACCGAGGCCGGCGGGTTGGGGTTGAGCATGCACCCTTCGGGAATGAGCACCTGCAAGGGTTTCAGGCATCCGGCATTGAGCGGGATGTCGTCGTCCACCAGGGTGCGAAACACGTACAGCACCGCCGCCATGCACACGGCCTTGGGCGCATTGAAGTTGTTCGTCTGCTGCTCGCTGGTGCCGGCGAAGTCGATCACGGCGCTGCGGCTGGCCGAGTCAATGCGCACCGCCACGCGGATCTGCGCGCCGTTGTCCAGCGGCAGGGTGAACTGGCCGTCTTTCAGGCGCATGGCCAGCCGGTCGATGGCGCGGCGCACCGCTTCCTCGGCGTTGTCCTGCACGTGGCGCATGTAGGCCTGCACCACGTCCAGCCCGAACTGCTCCACCATCTTGCGCAGTTCCTGCACGCCTTTTTCGTTGGCGGCAATCTGCGCCTTCAGGTCGGCCAGGTTCTGCTGCGGGTTGCGGCTCGGGTAAAGGCCGCTGCCCAGCAGCGCCAGCAATTCGGCCTCGCGCAAGGTGCCACCACCCTGCCCGTCGCCTTGCACGAGCAGGAAGTTGTCGATCTGCACGCCCTCTTCCTCGATGCGCGTGGAAAACGGCGGCATGGAGCCCGGGGTGGTGCCGCCGATATCGGCGTGGTGACCGCGCGAGCCCACGTAGAAGGTGGGCTCTGCCGCGTCACCCACGTACACGGGGGTGATCACGGTCACGTCCGGCAGGTGGGTGCCGCCGTGGTAGGGGTCGTTGAGCACGTACACGTCGCCAGGCTTCATGCGGCCCCGGTTCTCGCGGATCACGGTCTGGATGCTTTCGCCCATGCTGCCGAGGTGCACCGGCATGTGCGGGGCGTTGGCAATCAGATGGCCCTCGGCGTTGAACAGCGCGCAGGAAAAGTCCAGCCGCTCCTTGATGTTCACCGAGTAGGCCGTGTTCTGCAACTGCAGGCCCATTTGTTCGGCGATGTTCATGAACAGGTTGTTGAACACCTCCAGCAGAACCGGGTCCACCTGGGTGCCGGCGGCAAAGCGCTGCGCGCGCGGAACGGTGCGCACCAGTTCCAGGTCGTCGAGGGCGGTCAGGCGGGCCTGCCAGCCCGGCTCCACGATGGTGGTGGCGTTCTTCTCGGCGATGATGGCCGGGCCGGGTATCACGTCGCCCGGGTGCAAATCCTCGCGCACCACCAGGGCTGCGTCGTGCCAGGCGTCGGTACCGTCCACCCCCTCGGTGTACACGCGCACGGTGGCACGGCGCGGCGCCTCGCGTTCGGCGCCCAGGGCCTGGGCCCGTTCGGCCGGTGCCTCGCCGCCCACCACAGCTTCCACAGACACCGCTTCCACCACCAGGGGCTTGCCCCGCATGACGAAAGCGAACCGCTGGCGGTAGGCCTGCTCGAACCCCGTCACGATGGTGCTCAGGTCACCAAAGGGCACCACCAGCGCCGAGTCGCTGCCGGCGTAGCGCACATGCACCCGGCGGTGCACCACCACCTGCCCTCGCCCGACCTGCTGGCGCTGCAATTCGTCCACCGCCACGGCCGCCAGCGCATCGAGCTGCGCGGCGATACCAGCCAGCGCGCCCTCTTCCAGCGGGGCTTCCACCGCCTGCTCGCGCATCACGCTCTGGTCGGCCAGGCCCATGCCGTAGGCACTCAACACGCCCGCCAGCGGGTGCACGAACACCTTCGTCATGCCCAGCGCGTCGGCCACCAGGCAGGCGTGCTGACCACCGGCACCGCCAAAGCATTGCAGGGTGTAACGTGTCACGTCGTAGCCGCGCGCCACCGAGATCTTCTTGATGGCGTTGGCCATCTGCTGCACGGCAATCCGAATGAAACCCTGCGCACAGGTCTCTGGGCTCAGGCCGGTCTGCGCCCCCAGTTCGGCAAAGCGCTGGCGGACCACGTCGGCGTCCAGCGGCTGGTCGGCATGGGGGCCGAAGGTGCGCGGGAAATGCGCCGGCTGCAGCTTGCCCACCATCACGTTGGCGTCGGTCACGGCCAGCGGGCCGCCACGGCGGTAGCAGGCCGGTCCGGGGTTGGCGCCCGCGCTCTCGGGCCCCACGCGCAGGCGCGCGCCGTCGAACTGCAGCAACGAGCCACCACCCGCCGCCACGGTGTGGATGCTCATCATGGGCGCACGCATGCGGACACCGGCCACCTGGGTTTCGAACTCGCGTTCGAAGGCACCCGCGTAGTGGCTCACGTCGGTGGAGGTACCCCCCATGTCGAAGCCGATGACCTTGCCGTGCCCGGCCAGGCTGGCGGTGCGCGCCATGCCCACGATGCCCCCTGCCGGGCCGGAGAGAATGGCGTCCTTGCCCTGGAAGGCGTGGGCATCGGTGAGCCCGCCGGACGACTGCATGAAAAACAGGCGCACACCCGGCATCTCGGCCGCCACCTGGTCCACGTAGCGACGCAGGATGGGCGAGAGGTAGGCATCCACCACCGTCGTGTCACCCCGGCTGACGAATTTCATCATCGGGCTGGTGCCGTGGCTGGTGCTGATCTGCGTGAAGCCAACCTCGCGCGCCAGTTCGGCGGCGCGGGCCTCGTGCGCGGTGTAGCGGTATCCGTGCATGAACACGATGGCCACGCTGCGCAAGCCGGCGTCGAAGGCGGCCCACAGGCGTTCGCGCAGGTGGGGCTCGTCCAGCGGCTCGATGATCTCGCCCTGGGCGCCCACGCGCTCCTGCGCCTCGATCACGCGCTCATACAGCAGTTCGGGCAGCACGATGTGGCGGTCGAACAGGCGCGGCCGGTTCTGGTACGCGATGCGCAGCGCGTCGCGAAAGCCCCGCGTGGTCACCAGCAGCGTGGGCTCGCCCTTGCGCTCCAGCAGCGCGTTGGTGGCCACGGTGGTGCCCATTTTCACGCACTCCACCTGCGCAGGCGTGATGGGTTCGCCGGGCTGCAGGCCCAGCAGGTAGCGAATGCCGGCCACCGCCGCGTCGCGGTATTGCTCGGGGTTCTCGCTCAGCAGTTTGTGCGTGGTGAGGCTGCCATCGGGTCGACGTGCCACGATGTCGGTGAAGGTGCCGCCGCGGTCGATCCAGAACTGCCAGCGAGCGTCAGGGGTCTGCGTGGGTGTGGTTTGCATGATGGACTTGAAAAGGGTTACATGGAGGCCGCCGCCCGGGCCGCCTGGTCATACACACCGGAGAGCACGCGCAGCAGCCGTGCCAGTTCACCGATGTCACGGTTGAGCGCGTCGTCCGCCTTGAGCGCGTTGATGAGGCAGGCCTCGCGGATCGCCCGATAACGTTCCACATAGGCCTTGCCGGTGTCGGTGGCGGCATAGGTCACTTCCTTGCCGTTCTTGCTCGACGCCACCACCCCCAACCCCTGCAGCTTCTTGAGCGAGTAGTTGATGAGGTGGGTGTCTTCCACATTCATGATGAAGCAGATGTCGGCCAGCCGCTTGTCGCGGGCCCGATGCGTCACATGGTGCAGCACCAGTACGTCCAGCGGCGTGAGATCCTTCAGACCGGCGGCACTCATGCAGTGCACGATCCAGCGGTGAAAGGCATTGCCCGAGACGATCAGGCCAAACTCGAACTCGCTCATCTCGGCACTCTGCGGCGACACCAGATGAGCCGAAGAGACGATGCGCGGCTGCTCGGAGCCGGAAGCACCCCCCTGGCGGGTGCCGGTACGCGTGCGGGACATGGGCAATTCTCCTGTGCAGGATCACGACGCCGTAGTCTAAGAATTTTTCCAACAAAATGCCAACAATTTATCGACATTTAGGGAAAACACGTATGACACCTGAAACATCTCCCGCCACAATGGTGACGCCTCGCGACGCGTCCTCCACCTTGGGCGCGCGCGGCCAGACGGCGGGCCTGGCCCGCCCTTTGCTACGTGTTCCCGGTCTCAACCCACATGCACCGATTGGAGTCATCATGAAGCGTCGCCTGTTCACACTCACCCTGGCCGCCAGTGCGCTGGCCTTTGGCACCCTTGCCCAGGCCCAGACCCGCTGGGACCTGCCCGCCGCCTACCCGGCCTCCAACTTCCACACCGTCAACCTCAACCAGTTTGCGGCCGACATCGACCAGGCCACCGGCGGCAAGCTCAAGATCACGGTGCACGCCAACGCCTCGCTGTTCCGTGCCCCGGAAATCAAGCGCGCGGTGCAAGGCGGCCAGGCCCAGATCGGTGAAATCCTGCTCGCGGCATACCAGAACGAATGGGAAATGTTCGGCGCCGACGGCATTCCCTTCCTGGCCACCAGCTACGACGAATCTTTCAAGCTGTACCAGGCCCAGAAACCCATTCTGGAGAAGAAGCTCGACGAGCAAGGCATGATGCTGCTGTACTCCGTGGCCTGGCCACCCCAGGGCATCTACAGCAAGAAGCCCCTGAACAGCGCCGCCGACCTGCGCGGCAGCAAGTGGCGCGCCTACAGCCCGTCCACCACCCGCATCGCCCAACTGGTGGGCGCACAGCCGGTCACGGTCCAGGCCGCTGAGTTGTCACAGGCCCTTGCCACCGGCGTGGTCGAGGCCAACATGACCTCCGGCGCCACGGGCGTGGACAGCAAGCTCTACGAACACCTCAAGTACTACTACGACGTGCAGGCCTGGTTGCCCAAGAACGCAGTGATCGTGAACAAGCGCGCCTTTAACGCCCTCGACAAGGCGACCCAGGACGCCGTGCTCAAGGCCGCCGCCGATGCCGAGAAGCGCGGCTGGGAAGCCTCGCGCAAGGTCAACACCGACACCCTGGCCACGCTCAAGGCCAACGGCATGGAAGTGCTGCCCCCATCGGCCCAGCTCAAGGCCGACATGGAAAAAGTCGGTGAGACCATGCTGAAGGAATGGCTGGAGAAGGCCGGACCCGAAGGCCAGGCCCTGATGACCGCCTTCCGCAAGTAAACCCGCCATGCGCCGCCTGCTCGACGCCCTCTACATGAGCGCCGCCTGGCTGGCGGCGCTTTTCATGATCGGCGTGCTGTTGATGGTTCTGCTGTCCATCGTCAGCCGCCTGTTTCACTTCTACGTGCCCGGCACCGACGCCTACGCGGGCTACGCCATGGCCGGGGCCGGTTTCCTGGCGCTGGCGCACACCCTCAAACGGGGGGAACACATCCGCGTCACGCTCATCATCGGCCGACTGCAGGGCTCCGCGCGGCGGGCCCTGGAATTGTGGTCGCTCACCATTGCCGTGTTGCTGGCCGGCCTGTTTGCCTTCTACGCAGCCCGTCTGGCCTGGCAGTCCCATCTGTTCAACGACATCTCCACCTCCAGCGACGCCACGCCCCTGTGGATTCCCCAGATCAGCATGGTGATCGGCACGCTGGTGCTGCTCATCGCCCTCATCGACGAGTGGGTGCTCGAATGGCGCGGCCTTCGCCGCCCCGTCGCTGCCCAAGCCGGAGACGCTCCCCATGAATGAGGCTGTCCTCACTTTTGCCCTGATCGTCGCGCTGTTTGCCCTGCTGGGCAGCGGGGTGTGGATCGGCCTCACGCTGGCGGGCGTGGCCTGGATCGGCATGGAGCTGTTTTCCTCCCGACCGGCGGGCGACGCCATGGCCATCACCATCTGGGGGGCCTCCAGCAGCTGGACGCTCACGGCCTTGCCCCTGTTCATCTGGATGGGGGAAATCCTGTTTCGTACCAAGCTCTCGGAAAGCATGTTCAAGGGGCTGGCGCCTTGGGTGAACCCGCTGCCCGGGCGCCTGCTGCACACCAATGTGGTGGGCTGCACCATCTTTGCTGCCGTCTCGGGTTCCTCGGCCGCCACCTGCGCCACCGTTGGCAAGATGAGCATTCC
Source organism: Burkholderiales bacterium (assembly GCA_030603635.1). Taxonomy (GTDB): domain Bacteria; phylum Pseudomonadota; class Gammaproteobacteria; order Burkholderiales; family Burkholderiaceae_C; genus Tepidicella. The sequence continues at coordinate 9,625 of JAUVXK010000079.1, forward strand.
AGAGCTCAGCCAGCGCAACTACCCGGCCGACAAGATCATCGGCTCCCTGGGCGGCGCCAGCACGCTGGGCCTGCTGATCCCGCCGTCCATCATCATGATCGTCTATGGCGTGGCGGCAGAGGTGTCGATTGCCAAGCTGTTCATGGCCGGGGTGCTCCCGGGGTTGCTGCTGGGCTCGCTGTTCAGTGGCTACCTCATGGTCTGGGCTTTGCTCAACCCCAACAAGGTCCCCCGCGCCGAAGCCGCCACCACCATTGGCCGCAAACTTTGGGAATCACGCCACCTGCTGCCCGTGGTCATGCTCATCGGCGGGGTGATCGGTTCCATCTACAGCGGGGTGGCCACGGCCACCGAGGCCGCAGCCATTGGCGTGGTGGGTGCGCTCATCCTCTCGGCCACCCAGGGGTCCTTGAACTGGCGCTCCTTCCGCGATTCGCTGTTGGGCGCCACCCGCCTGTACTGCATGATCGCACTCATCCTGGCCGGAGCCGCCTTCCTCACCCTCTCAATGGGCTTCATCGGCCTGCCGCGCCAACTGGCCGAGTTTGTGACGGGTCTGGGCCTGTCCCCTGGCGTGCTCATTCTGGCGATTGCGCTGTTCTACATCCTGCTGGGCTGCTTTCTCGACGGCATTTCCATGATCGTGCTGACCATGGGCGTCATCCTGCCCACCATCAGCGGCGCCGGCATCGACCTCATCTGGTTCGGCATCTTCGTCGTCATCGTGGTGGAGATGGCGCAGATCACGCCACCCGTGGGCTTCAACCTGTTCGTGCTCCAGGGCATGACGGGGCGCGAGATCACCTACATCGCCAGGGTCACCGCCCCCTACTTCGCGCTCATGGCGCTGGCCCTGCTGCTGCTGTGGTGGTTTCCCGGCATTGCCACCTGGCTGCCCTCCCGCATGTGAATTGGCCACCCCAGGCGCTCCCCGCCTGGGGCCACCCGGCATCCACTAAGATGCCGGGCTGACAACGCCAACAAGGGAACCCGTGTTCAAGAATGTGATGATCTACCGCATCGGTGCCGGCTGGTCGGCCCCGGTGGAAGCCATGGAAGAAGCGCTGGCAGCGATGCCGTTTGCCCCGTGCGGCGCCACGCAGGACAAGTCGTTCGGTTGGGTGCCGCCGCGAGGCCAGGCACACGGCGCCCTGGTGGAGCTGGTCGGCGGTCACCGCATCCTGCGCTTCCAGATCGAGACCAAGGCCGTGCCCGGTGCCGTGATCAAACGCCATTTGGAAGAACGCACCGCCGAGATCGAAGCCAAGGAGGGCCGTAAACCCGGCCGCAAGGAAAGTCGCGACCTGCGCGACGAGATCGTGCAGGACCTGCTGCCCATGGCCTTTGCCAAGACCGCCAGCATCATGGTGTGGATGGACCTTCAGGCCGGCCGCCTGGTCCTGGACACCAGCAGCCAGGCACGGGCCGACGAAATCATCACCGCGCTGGTGAAAGGGCTGGACGGCCTGCAGCTCAGCCCCTTCAACACCCAGATGTCGCCCCAGGCCGCCATGACCGCCTGGCTGACCGGGAGCGCCGACGACTGGCCCTCCCACTTCGCTCCCGGCCGGGAGGTGGAGCTGAAATCGGCCGACGAGCTGAAGTCCGTGGTCAAATTCACCCGCCACCACCTTGATGACGAGCAGATGCGCCTGCACATCGGCCAGGGCAAGCTGCCCACCAAGCTGGCACTGGACTGGGACGGCCGGGTCAGCTTCGTGCTCACCGAAAGCACCGTGCTGGGCAAAATCGCTTTCCTTGACGGGGTGTTCGAAGACAACGCCTCCGCCGAAGACGAAGGCGGCTTCGATGCCGACGTGGCCATTGCCACCGGCGAGCTGGGCGCCCTCATCAACGACCTGACCGAAGCCCTGGGCGGTGAACTGCTCTGACGCATGCAAAGCCCACGTTAAACTGCCACCATGCTCACCATTGCCGCGATCTGCCTGGGCGCCTGCATCGGCGCCTTGAGCCGCTGGCAACTCAGCGTCTGGCTCAACCCGGGCCAACTGCTGCCCTGGGGCACCCTCACGACCAACTGGATCGGCGCCTATGCGGTGGGCGTGGCGGTGGTGTTCTTCCAGCACCACAGCGGCCTGGACCCAGCCTGGCGGCTTGCCATCGTGACCGGGCTGCTGGGTGCCCTCACCACCTTCTCCACCTTCTCGGTCGAGACGGTGGCCATGTTGCAGAGTGGCCGCATCGGGCTGGCCATGCTCAACGCGGGGCTGCACATGGCCGGTTCGCTGCTGCTGACCTGGGGGGGACTGCTCAGCGCCCAAGCCTGGTGGCACATTCGGCCATAAGCGGTTAAAATCTGCAGGTTGCGGCTCGCTCGTCGTCGCAACCTCTGTCGTATGACACGCCTGGCCCTCCGCGGGCCTGTAGCCACCTTGAAGCGCCCAGTGGTCCTTCCGAGGCGTCAACTTCAATGTCTGTGGCGGGCAAACCCTCGCGTAGGC
>JAUVXK010000181.1 GCA_030603635.1 Burkholderiales bacterium
CCGACATGAAGGTGTGCGCCCAGGCGGTGGACGCGTATTTTTACCCCGATGTGTTCGTGACCTGCTCGGCCGCCGACGCGCAGCGCAACGACGCCAAGGAAGAACCCACCCTGGTGGTGGAAGTGCTGTCGCCCACCACCGCGGCCTACGATCGGGGGTTGAAGTTTGAGTACTACCGCACGCTGCCCAGCCTGCAGGAATACGTGTTGATCGACACCGAACGCCCCAGCGTGGAGGTGTTTCGCCGCAACTCAGCCGGGCAATGGGTGCTTTACCCGTTTGGCCACGACACGGTGGTGGAACTGGCCAGCGTCGGCCTTACCATGCCCATGGCCGCGGTGTACGAAGACGTGCTCCAGGCATAAAACCCGATTACCCCCGGCCAAGCCCGCCTAGGGCCTGTTAACACAATCTCAGGCCATCAGCGACGAGCACGAAGCTGATGAAGCCCAGGAACATGAGGTCGAGTTTCTCAAACCGCGAGAAGATACGGCGATAGCCTTTGAGCCGACGGAACAAGCGCTCGACCTCATTGCGGCGCCTGTACATCTCGCGGTCGTACTCCCAAGGCTCAATCCGCGTCTTCATTGGAGGAACTACCGGAATGAAACCAAGATCGAGTGCCAGTTGCCGTGTCTCGTTGCCCTCGTAGGCACGGTCCATCAACAAATGCACCGGTCTGCTGGTCGGCCCAAGACTGCTGAGCAGGCGCCGGCCTTCAGGTGCGTCGTGCGCCTGTCCAGGCGAGAGGCAGAACGTCACGGCCGTTCGAGCATCCGCGGCAACCATATGAATCTTGGTGTTCCATCCGCCTCGGGACTTTCCGATGGCTTGTGGGCCGTTTTTTTTAGCGCCCCCGTGCCGTCGGGATGGACCTTGATGCTTGTGGAATCCAGCGAGACCGCTTCGATCTTGATGCGCACGACCTGTGCACGCTGCAGCTCCTCGAACATGCGATCAAGGACGCCGGCTTTGGTCCAGCGGTTCATACGCGTGTAAATCGTGTGCCAGTTACCGAAGCGTTTGGGAAGTCCGCGCCACTTACAGCCATGCTCGGCCACATAGAGGATCGCATTGACCACCTGCAAGTTGCTCAGGCTGACGTTGCCACGCTGCCTGGGCAGGCAGTGCTCAATGGTGGCGAATTGTGCGGGCGTAATCTCCATGCCCGAGATTGTCCGACGAGATCGCCACGATCGCTATTAGTGTTAACACGCCCTAATCCGGCGGCCAACCGGGTCAAGCGCGGCGGTGTGGGGCCGATATAGAAGCATCAGCGACACACAAGAGAACACCACAACATGCCCACCCCGCCCCAATACCAAGCCCTTGAACGCACCGGCACCCAGATGGTGGCCGCCGCCCGCCAGGGCGACTGGGCCGGGGTGGCGCACCTGGAAAGCGTGGTGCGCGACCAGATGAGCGCGCTGAAAGCCACCCACGAGCCCACCCCCACCTGCCCCCAGGCGCGCCAAGCGCGGCTCGAAGCCCTGAAAGCCCTGCTCCGGCTCGACGCGCAGGTGCTCGCCCTGGCCGAGCCTGGCTGGAACCGGGTGGAACGCTGGCTGGGTGCGCCGGCTTCACGCCACGGTCAAGTTGGCGCATACTCTGCCGATACTCTGGGTAAGCACTGAAAAAACCCCGAAACGGCCCGCCATGACCCTGCCCCTCCTCGATTACTACAAGGCCATCGAAAGCACCAGCCGCGCCATGCTGGATGCCGCCTTGGAAGCCGACTGGGACGAGGTGGTGCGGCTGGAAGGGGCCTGCGCCCTGCTGATCGAGCAACTGCGCGAGAACGCCGCCCACCGCGACCTGAGCGCGGAGGAGCGTGCAGAGAAGCACCGCATCATGATGACCATCCTGCGCCACGACGCGCAGATCCGCGACCTGGTGGAACCCTGGATCGACGACCTGGGCGAACTGGCACGGCCCCTGCAACCCATGCAGTTGCACTGACGCGCAAACCTGCTACCGCCTGGCAGCTGGCATGCCTCACACCTGCATGTTCATCACGTCGGTATAAGCCTGCATCATGCGGTTGCGCACGTGCAGCGCGGCCTGAAAGCCAATTTGCGATTTCTGCATGGCCAGCATCGTTTCTTCCAGGCTCACGTTGGGGTTGCCCAGTTGAAACTGCGTCTGCAGCTCGCTCGATTTGTTTTGCGCGGCGCTCACGTTTTGCAGCGCCGTCTTGAACGCTTCGCCAAAGCCACCCGAGGCAGTACCTGCCACCCGGCCGGCCGCACCGGCCTGGCCCACGCCACCCGTGGGGCGCACGGCGGCAGGGGAAACGGCAGTCAGCGGTGTGAGGCGTAGATCCATGGCGGGCCCTCCAGCAAGAGCGGTAAATGTCCAGTGCCCCGATGCTACGGCCACCGCCGCCGCAACTTGAATGGAATTAAACGGGGCAAGCCCGGGCTTTTCGCGCTTTAGTTTTGGGGGTGGCCAACCATAATCGCCCCCATGAACACCGCCGTTGCCGAGATCGATGCCACGACCCTGCCCGAGCGCCGCCCCAACCCGCTGGTGGACGGCTTTGCCCGCCTGGACAAGACGCGCAAGCTGATGCTGGGCCTGGGCGCCGCCGCCATGGTGGCGGTGCTGGCCACGGCCTTCTATTTGGCCAACCGGCCCGACTACCGCGTGCTCTACGCCAACCTGTCGGAAAAGGACGGCGGTGCCGTGCTGGCCCAACTGTCGCAAATGAACGTGCCTTACAAGCACGCCGAGGGCGGCGGCGCCATCCTGGTGCCGGCCAACATGGTGCACGACACGCGCCTGCGCCTGGCCTCGCAAGGGCTGCCCAAGGGCTCGGTCACCGGCTTCGAGCTGATGGACAACAGCAAGCTCGGCATGACGCAGTTCCAGGAGCGGCTGACCTTCCAGCGCGGCCTGGAAGGCGAGTTGACCCGCTCGATCTCGGCCCTGAGCTCGGTGGCCGAGGCGCGGGTGCACCTGGCGCTACCCAACCAGAACGGTTTTTTCCGGGAGCAGCAAAAACCGTCGGCCAGCGTGCTGCTCACGCTCCATCCGGGACGTACGCTCGACAAGGCGCAGATCGCCGGCATCGTGCACCTGGTGGCCAGCAGCGTGCCCGAAATGAACCCCAAGGCCGTTAGCGTGGTGGACCAGCACGGCACCCTGCTCTCGCAGGTGGGCGACGGTACCCCGGGCAGCGTCGAGTCGCAGCAGCTGGAGTACGTGCGCACGCTGGAGCAGATGTACGCCAAGCGCATCCTGGACCTGCTGGAGCCGGTGCTGGGCCGCGACAACGTGCGCGCCCAGGTGACCGCCGACGTGGACTTTTCGCAAGTGGAGCAGACCAGCGAGCAGTACCGCCCCAACCAAGGCAACGAGCCGAGCGCGGTGCGCAGCCAGCAGCTGGTGGAAAGCGGCAGCAACCTCGACCAGCCCGCGACCGGCGTGCCCGGTGCCGTGGCCAACCTGCCGCCCGGCC
>JAUVXK010000098.1 GCA_030603635.1 Burkholderiales bacterium
GCGAACCCGGCTACAAGGCGCTCAAGTCCATCCTGGACGGTTCGGTGGCGGCGGCCACGCCCAACGTGCTGATCTACGCGACCAGCAACCGGCGCCACCTGTTGCCCGAATACATGAAGGAAAACCTCTCCTACACCCACACCGAGGACGGTGAGGTGCACCCCGGCGAGGCGGTGGAGGAGAAGATTTCCCTGTCGGAACGCTTTGGCCTGTGGGTGAGCTTCTACCCCTTCAGTCAGGACGAATACCTGAGCGTGGTGAACCAGTGGCTGGGGCATTACGGTGTGCCGGCGGCGGAGTTCGATCAAGCCCGGCCGAAGGCGTTGGTATGGGCACTGGAGCGCGGTTCGCGCAGCGGGCGTGTGGCCTACCAGTTTGCCCGGGACTATGTGGGCAACCGATGAGCCCAACCCCGAGTCATGTGCTGGTGGCCGACGGGGAGCGGCCTCGCGAAGGCGGGCCAGACCGCCCGATCACCGACGTGGCGGTGGGCGTGCTGATCGACCCGTCGGGCCGCTTTCTGCTCACCAGCCGACCACCAGGCAAGGTGTATGCCGGTTACTGGGAGTTCCCAGGCGGAAAGGTCGAGGCGAGGGAATCCGTGGCCGAGGCCTTGCGGCGCGAGCTGCAGGAAGAAATCGGGGTGACCGTGGGCACGGTGCATCCGTGGCGCGAGAAGCTCGTCGATTACCCCCATGCGCTGGTGCGGCTGCACTTCTGCAAGGTCTTCGACTGGGCGGGTGAACTGCACATGCACGAAGGCCAGGAGGCTGTCTGGCAAACCCTGCCGGTGACGGTGGCACCGGTGCTGCCGGGCACGGTGCCGGTGCTGGAGTGGCTGGCCGAGGAACAGGCGCGAACTTGAGCCTGAAGGGGTTCAGTGCTTCCAGTCGTCTTCCGGGTTGGCTGGTTCCAGCGGCGGTGAGGTGGGCACGCGAAACTCCTCTGCGGCCCAGGCCCCGAGGTCGATCTGTTTGCAACGTTCGCTGCAGAAGGGGCGGTAGCGATTGCTCGGGGCGTACAGGCTCGGTCCGCCGCAGCATGGGCAGATGACGGTCGCGGGTTCAAAGTCGGTGGGCGTGCTCATGCGCAAAGGGTGACTTCGAATTCGGTGTTCTGGTCGGTGGCCAAGGACAGTCTCCCCTCGCTGCCCCGCTGCAGCAGGCGGACCGAGAACATCAGGCGATTGCCGCTGATTTCGGGGATCAGCCCCAGATTCGGGTCGAGCCACAGGCGCAGCAATTGATAAGTCTTGCCCTGGGGCAGGTTCTGCTGGAATTGCCCGTTGCTGGCCATGACTTTCTGTGGCAGGCCGTTTTCACGCAGCAGGGCCATGAGGAGCTGCACCGGTTCGGCGAGGCTGGCCAGCTCTTGGGTCCAGGTGGTCAGCTCCTGCTGACGCTGTTCGGCCGGGCGGTGCTGCCAGTCGTGATAGGCCGGCAGATCGAATTCGCAGGTGCCGCCAGGGATGGTGATGCGGCTGCGGACCGACATCAGCCACTCGTTGTCCATCAGGGCGTGGCCCACTTTGCCGGCGTCTTCGTGCAGGGCGCTGAAGCAGGTGTCAAGGCGGGCGATGAACTGGTCCAGGGCAGCTTCGGAGATTGCCGGATTGCCACGGTAGCTGTTGTAGAGCTGCTTGTGCTTGTCGAGGTCCTTGAGGATCTCGGTCTTGAGATCGGAGCGGGCGCCCACGTCCATGATCTCGAACATCGTCTGGATGGCGTAATGATGGTCGAGCGGGTGACTGCGCAAGATGAGTTCCGCCAGCCGGCGGAAGAGATGCTCCAGACGCAGGTAGGTCCGGATGCGTTCGTTGAACGGGTATTCGTACAGAATCACCATGGGATCATAGCCCGAATTGGTGCCGCGTCCGGGCGTAGGCGATGCGGACCTGTGTTTCCAATTGTTCCAGCGGGGTCTGGTCGTTGTCGATCACGGTGTCGGCCACCGCCAGACGCTGTTCGCGACGGGCCTGTGCCGCCAGCACGGCCTGCACCTGTTCGCGTGGCCAGCCGTTGCGCTGCATGACACGGCGGATTTGCGTTTCGGGCAGGCAGTCGACCACCCACAGGGTGTGGATGCGTTCGCGCCAGCTGGCCGACTCGACCAGCAGGGGGATGTCCAGCACCACGCAGTCGGAAGGGGCCGTGCGGCAGCGGTGTTCGATCTCGGCGCGTACGATGGGATGCACGATGGCTTCCAGCTTCTGGCGGGCCGAGGGGTCCTGGAACACGAGGGCGCGCATGCGGTCGCGGTCCAGCGCGCCGTCTGGGCCGATCAGGGCGTCGCCAAACGCCCGACGGATGGGCTCGATGGCGGCCCCGCCCGTGGCGGTGCTGGCGCGGGAGATGGCGTCGGCGTCTACCAGTGTGGCACCGAGCCGGACCAGCCATTCGGCGACCGTGCTCTTGCCACTGCCGATGCCTCCGGTGAGGCCGAGGCGCAGGGGCCGATCGGGCAACGGGGGCAAGGTCACAGGCCCACCCATGCGAGCAGCTGGCCGGGGCCGACGATGAGCGCGGCCAGTCCGGCAAAGGCCAGGAAGGGACCGAACGGAATGTAGCCGCCTTCGCGCAGACCGCTGCTGAATTTCATGGCGATGCCGATCACCGCGCCAATGACCGAAGCCATGAGGATCATGGGAATGAGGGCTTGCCAGCCGAACCAGGCGCCCAGCGCGGCGAACAGCTTGAAGTCGCCGTAGCCCATGCCTTCCTTGCCGGTGGCGAGCTTGAAGACCCAGTACACCGACCACAGCGACAGGTAGCCCCCGACGGCGCCCCACAGGGCGTCGGACAGGGTGACGCCGCTCCAGCCCCAGGCGGCGACGATGAGGCCGGCCCAGACCAGCGGCAGGGTGATGTCGTCGGGCAGCAGGGTGGTGTCCCAGTCGATGAAGGCCAGCGCGACGATGGCCCCGACAAAGCCGAACCAGGCCAGGGTGGCCCAGGTGATGCCGTGCTGGGCAAAGACCCAGGAAAACAGGGCGCCCGTGAGCAGTTCGACCAGCGGGTAGCGCCACCCGATGGCGGTGCCGCAGGCCCCGCACTTGCCGCGCAGCATCAGGTAGCTGACGACGGGGACGTTCTGATACCAGGCGATGCCGGTTCCGCACGAGGGGCAGCGCGAGCGCGGGTGCAGCAGGTTCAGCGGGGGTTGGTCCGGCACGGGCTGGCCGGTCATCTCGGCGCATTCGATGGCCCAGCGCCGCTCCATCATCTGGGGCAGGCGGTGGATGACCACGTTCAGAAAGCTGCCCACCAGCAGCCCGAACAGGCCGGCGATGGCAATGCCCAGGGGGCTGGCGAGGAGTTCCATGCGAGTGGGGTGTGGATGATGATGCAGCCTGCAGTGTAAACAGGTCGGTGGCGGTTACAGTGCAGACCATGCCTGCACTTGCTCCACCTGCCGACCTGTTGCGCCGCCTGTTCGATGCCGCCGTGGCCTCCGCCCAGCCGGCGCTGTGTGTGCCGCCGCATCTTCCCCGCCCGGAGGAGCTGGGCGATGGCCGGCTGGTGGTGATCGGCGCCGGCAAGGCCTCGGCGGCCATGGCGCAAGCGGTGGAGCGGCACTGGTCAGGTGACCCGAAGCGCTTGAGCGGCCTGGTGGTGACGCGTTATGGCTACGCGGTACCTTGCGAACGCATTCAGATTCTGGAGGCGGCGCACCCGGTGCCCGACGAGGCAGGCCTGCAAGCCGCACAGCGCCTCTTGCAGGCGGTTCAAGGCTTGCGGGCGGAGGACATCGTGCTGTGCCTGATCTCGGGCGGCGGCTCGGCTTTGCTGCCCTTGCCGCTGCAGGGTTTGACGCTGGCGCACAAGCAGGCGGTGAACCGCGCGCTGCTGGCCAGTGGAGCCACCATCGGGGAGATGAATGTCGTGCGCCGTCACCTGTCGGCCATCAAGGGCGGGCGGTTGGCGGCGGCGTGCCATCCGGCCCGTGTGGTCACGTTGTTGTTGTCGGACGTGCCGGGCGACCAGCCGATGGACATTGCCTCCGGCCCCACCGTGGCCGACCCGACCACCTGTGCCGATGCGCTGGCCATTGTGCAGCGCTACGGCATCGAGTTGCCTGCGGCGGTGCGCGAGGTGCTCGAGAGCGGGCGTGGCGAGTCGGTGAAGCCGGGGGATCCGCGCCTGGCTCGGGCCGAGGTGCGCATGGTGGCCACGCCGCAGAAGGCGCTGGAGGCGGCCGCCCAGGTGGCGCGTGAGGCTGGCTATGCCGTGCACATCTTGGGCGATGCGCTGGAAGGCGAGGCGCGCGACGTGGGCAAGGTGCTGGCGGGCATGGCCTTGCAGGTGGCCGAGCGCGGTCAGCCGTTCACGGCGCCGTGTGTGTTGCTGTCGGGGGGCGAGACCACGGTGACAGTGCGTGGCCAGGGGCGTGGTGGACGCAACGTGGAGTGTCTGCTCGCGTTTGCCATTGCCACGGGGGGGCATGCGCGCATCCATGCGCTGATGGGGGATACCGACGGGGTGGACGGGCTGGAGGAGATCGCGGGGGCCGTCATGGGCCCGGACACGCTGGCCCAGGCCTGGGCGCGGGGGGTGCGTCCGCTGGACGAACTGGCGAACAACAATGGCCACGGCTTTTTTGAAGCCTTGGGGGCCTCGGTGGTGACCGGGCCGACGCTGACCAACGTCAACGACTTCCGTGCCATTCTGATCGAAGGCTGACCCCGCCGCGTGTCTGGGGGCTCAGGCGGCGGTCAGCATGCCCCGTTGCTCAATGAAGCGGATGACCTCGGCCAGGCCTTCCTGGGTCTTGAGGTTGGTCATGACCCAGGGGCGGCGTTGCGGGTCGGGTCGCATGCGGGCGGTGTCGGCGGCCATCACTTCCAGATTGGCGCCCACGTGGGGGGCGAGGTCGGTCTTGTTGATGACGAACAAGTCGCTCTTGGTGATGCCTGGGCCGCCCTTGCGGGGGATTTTTTCGCCTGCGGCCACGTCGATCACATAGATGGTGAGATCGCTCAGTTCGGGGCTGAAGGTGGCGGCCAGGTTGTCGCCGCCGCTTTCCACGAACACCACGTCGGCATTCGGGAATTCGGTCAGCATGCGGTCGATGGCTTCGAGGTTGATGGAGCAGTCCTCGCGGATGGCGGTGTGCGGGCAGCCGCCGGTTTCCACGCCCATGATGCGTTCGGCGGGCAGCGCCCCGCTGACGGTGAGCAGGCGCTGGTCTTCCTTGGTGTAGATGTCGTTGGTGATGGCGACCAGATCGTATTGCTCGCGCATGGTTTTGCAGAGCATTTCGAGCAGGGTGGTTTTGCCGGAACCGACCGGGCCGCCGATACCCACGCGCAGGGGGGGCAGGGTTTTGGTGCGGCCGGGAATGTGATGCAGGGCGGGGGCATTCATGAGCGGAACAGGCGGGAGTACTGGGTTTCGTGGCGGGCCGACAGGATGGCCAGCAGGGGGGTGAAGGCTTGGCGGGTATCGTCGGTGGTGGTCAGCGCGGTATCGACGGCGGCGGGAATCTCGTGACACAACCGAGCGAGGATGCGCTGGCCCGCGCTCTGGCCCAGCGGTACGGCCTTGATGGCAGCCTGCACCATGTTTTCGACCCAGGCGAACGCCGAGGCGAGCACGGCGTCGCGCACGGGGGCTTGCTCGGGCAGGCGGGTGCTGAGCGCGAGGGCATAGGCCACGGGGTAGGTGGGGGTGCGCAAGGCATCGGGCAATGCGTGGACCAGGGCCTCGGGCTCCTGGAGGGATTTCAGCCATTCGATGAGGGAGCGCCCCATCTGTTCGGTCTGCAGCCGCAGTTCGGCACTCTCGCGGGTCTGGCGGACCCAGGCGTCGAGCGCTTGCAGACGCGGCCAGTCGCGTTCGCGCCAGGCGAGCAGGGCGGTGGCGACGATGGACAGGTCGGACCGTGCCTGGGCCAGATGCAACTGGTCGCCCAACCATTGGGCGGTGGAGGCTTCATCGTGCACCCAGCCTGCGTGGACGGCGGCCTCCAGCCCTTCCGAATAGGAAAACCCGCCGATGGGCAGTGTGGGTGAGGCCAGCCAGAGCAGGGAGAGCAGCGGTGAGTCAGTGCGCATGCGGGTGGTCGTGACCCTGGTGGGGATGGCCGTGGGCATGTCCATGGGCGTGCCCGTGGCTGCCGTGTCCTCCGTAGGCGCCTGCTTCGGGCTCGAACGGTTCGCGCACCTCGTTCACGATCAGGTGCATGTGGCGCAGCATGTCGGCGAGCACGTGGTCGGGTTCGATCTTGAGGTGGTCGGGTTGCAGTTCGATGGGCACGTGCCGGTTGCCCAGGTGGTAGGCGGCACGGATGAGGTCGAACGGGGTGCCGTGGGCGCTGCAGTGGGTGATGCGCAGCACCGACTGGGGCGCCGCCACGACCTTGAGCAGGGAGCCGTCGTGGGTGAGCAATACATCGCCCCCACGGACCACGGTGCCACGAGGCAGGAACACACCGATGCGTCGGCCCTGGGAGTCTTCGCAGTCGAAGCGGCTTTTCTGGCGCTGGTCCCAGTCCAGGGTGACGGTGGCCGCCCGCTTCAGCAGCACCGAGGCCAGGTCCTGGCCTTGGGGGATGCAGCGGGTGGCATGGAGCATGTCGGTCATGGGTCAGAACAGGCAGTAGCGCTGGGCCAGCGGCAGCACGGCGGCGGGTTCGCACACCAGCAATTGGCCGTCGGCGCGCACGTGGTAGTTTTGTGCGTCGATGTCCATGCGGGGTGCGTAGTCGTTGAGCACCATGTCGCGCTTGCCGATGGTGCGGCAGCCCTTGACGGCCACCAGCGGTTTCTGCAGGCCAAAGCGTTGGCCGATGCCGGCGGCCAGGCCGGCCTGGGACACAAAGGTGAGGGACGTTTTGTGCTGGGCGCCCCCGAAGCTGCCGAACATGGGCCGGTAGTGGACCGGCTGCGGCGTGGGAATGGAGGCGTTCGGATCGCCCATGGCCGCCGCAGCGATCATGCCGCCCTTGAGGATGAGTGCGGGCTTGATGCCGAAGAAGGCCGGCTTCCACAGCACCAGATCGGCCCATTTACCCACTTCGATCGAGCCGACTTCGTGGCTGACGCCGTGGGTGATGGCGGGGTTGAGCGTGTACTTGGCGATGTAGCGTTTGACGCGGAAGTTGTCGTTGCGGTCGCTCTGTTCCACCTTTTCCGCTCGGCCCGGTGTGGGGGCCAGCCAGCCGCGCTGCACCTTCATCTTGTGCGCGGTCTGCCAGGTGCGGCAGATGACCTCGCCCACCCGGCCCATGGCCTGGCTGTCGCTGCTCATGATGCTGATGGCGCCCAGGTCGTGCAGGATGTCCTCGGCCGCGATGGTTTCCTTGCGGATGCGGCTTTCGGCAAAGGCCAGGTCTTCGGGGATGGATGCATCCAGGTGGTGGCAGACCATCAGCATGTCCACGTGCTCTTCCAGCGTGTTGACCGTGTAGGGGCGCGTGGGGTTGGTGGAGGAGGGCAGCACGTTGGCTTCGCCGACCACCTTGAGGATGTCGGGTGCGTGGCCGCCGCCTGCGCCTTCGCAGTGGAAGGTGTGGATGGTGCGGCCCTTGAAGGCGGCGATGGAGTCTTCGACGAAGCCGGATTCGTTCAGCGTGTCGGTGTGGATGGCGACCTGCGTGTCGGTGCGTTCGGCCACGTCGAGGCAGGCGTCGATGGCAGCGGGGGTGGTGCCCCAGTCCTCGTGCAGCTTCATGCCGATGGCGCCGGCTTCGATCTGCTCCATCAGCCCCTGCGGCTGGCTGGCGTTGCCCTTGCCCAGAAAGCCCAGGTTTATGGGGAAGGCGTCGGCCGCCTGCAGCATGCGTTCCATGTACCACGGGCCTGGCGTGCAGGTGGTGGCGTTGGTGCCGGTGGCCGGGCCGGTGCCGCCACCCGTCATGGTGGTGATGCCGGACATGAGGGCTTCTTCGATCTGCTGCGGGCAGATGAAGTGGATGTGGCTGTCGTAGCCGCCCGTGGTGACGATCATGCCTTCGCCGGCGAGGATTTCGGTGCCCGGGCCGATGACGATGTCTACACCCGGCTGCACGTCGGGGTTGCCGGCTTTGCCGATGCCCGCGATGCGGCTGTCCTTGACGCCGATGTCGGCCTTGACGATGCCCCAGTGGTCCACGATGAGGGCGTTGGTGATGACCAGATCGGCCGCGCCCTGCGCGCGGCTGCGCTGGCTCTGGCCCATGCCGTCGCGAATGGTCTTGCCGCCGCCGAACTTGACCTCCTCGCCATAGCCACCGGCCTGCAGGGTGCAGTCGCGTTCGACTTCAATGACCAGGGCCGTGTCGGCCAGGCGCACGCGGTCGCCTACGGTGGGGCCGAACATGTCGGCGTAAGCGTATCGGGAAACGGTGGCCATCACAACGCTCCTTGAACCAGGCCACGAAAGCCGTACACCTCGCGGCTGCCCGCGTAGTCGACCAGCTCGACGGTGCGTTGCTGGCCGGGTTCGAACCGCACGGCGGTGCCGCTGGCGATGTTGAGCCGCATGCCGTGGGCCGCTGCCCGGTCGAACGAGAGGGCGGCGTTGGTTTCGGCAAAGTGGTAGTGCGAGCCGATCTGGATGGGCCGCTCGGCGGTGTTGACCACCACCAGGGTGACGGTCCGGCGGCCCGGATTGAGGGGGTGCTCGCCGGGGTCGAGGAGGAGTTCGCCGGGGATCATCGCGACTCCCTCACTTGCGCGTGAACCAGACGGCGGCGCCGACGGCGACCGCAAGACCGATGAAGCCCAGCACGTCGGTGGCGTGCCAGTGCGCCCCGAGAAGCCCATGCCCCTCGTGGGCGTGGGCGGCGGTGGCCAGCAGAGTGGACAAAGCGGTCAGACCGAGGCGGGAAACGTGCAAGGAGGTCATGGGGCGTTCCTGAATGAGAGGGGCGGACGAGTCAAACAATGGGCTGGTGGACAGTCACCAGTTTGGTGCCGTCGGGGAAGGTGGCTTCTACCTGGATGTCGGCGATCATGTCGGCCACGCCGTCCATCACGTCCTGGCGGGTGAGCACGGTGCGGCCTTCGCTCATGAGTTCGGCCACGGTTTTGCCGTCGCGCGCGCCTTCCATCACGGCGGCGCTGATCAGGGCCACGGCTTCGGGGTAATTCAGCTTGAGCCCTCGGGCGCGGCGGCGTTCGGCCAGCAACGCGGCGGTGAAGATGAGCAGCTTGTCCTTGTCGCGAGGGGAGAGTTCCATGGAGAGGGATTTGCAATAAGCGTGCCTTGGATGGGGCAGTATGCCGGGGCGTTTGGCCTTTGACCATACGGCAAACGGCGCATGGCATGAAAGCTGCACGGATCGGGCGTGAACCCCGAGATCGTCGAGCATGCCGTGCCTGTCCAGCGCATCGTCAAGGTGCGGCGGGACTACAACAGCTGGGTGGCCAGTGAGACGCTGGAGGACTACGCCCTGCGCTATACGCCGCAGCGGTTTCGCAAGTGGTCGGAGTGGCGGGTGGCCAACACGGCATTCGGGGTGGCGTCGTTCCTCATCCTGGAGGCGGTGGGAGCCACACTGCTGGTGCAGTACGGGTTCTTGAACGCGTTCTGGGCCATTCTGGCCACCGGGCTGCTGATTTTCGTGGCCGGTTGGCCCATCAGCGTCTATGCGGCCCGGTACGGGGTGGACATGGACCTGCTCACCCGAGGGGCGGGATTTGGCTACATCGGGTCCACCGTCAC
>JAUVXK010000175.1 GCA_030603635.1 Burkholderiales bacterium
CCACAGCGACCGGGGCAGCCAGTATTGCAGCCATGAGTTCCAGGATGCCTTGAAGGACTGGGGCATGCGTTCATCGATGAGCAGAAAGGGGAACTGCTGGGACAACGCACCGACCGAGAGCTTCTGGGGTCGGCTGAAAACAGCCAGCGTACATGGGTGCAAATTCGCTACCCGTGAGCAGGCCAGGCAGGCGGTGATGGACTGGATGGCCTTCTACAATCACCGCAGGCTGCATTCGTCGCTGGGCTACCTCAGCCCGATGCAGTACGAGCAGCGCTGGTACGAGGCACAGCGTAAAAAGGCCGCGTGAACCGTGGGTTAAGAGCTACACGAAACAGGGGCAAGGTCACTTTCGGTTCGCTCAGTTGGACCACAGGGCGGCTGAAGCGTGAGGCGACCAACGACAACCTCAACACCCGAGGCAGCTTCAGCAAGCTCAACGTCGACGTGGCCCGTCTGCAGGCATTGCCCAATGGCTTTACCGCTTATGGCCGTGTCAGCAGCCAGAACGCCAGCAAGAACCTCGACAGTTCAGAGGACATGGTCATTGCTGGAGCCAATGGGGTTCGAGCTTACCCGGTGGGCGAACTCAGCGGTGACGAAGGCTGGCTGACGCAACTGGAACTCCGTTACTCCTTGGGCGAATATGCACCCTATGCGTTTTACGACCACGCGCGCATACGCGTGAATGCAGACGGCACTGGCCCGAGCCGCACCTTGGCAGGCTATGGTTTGGGCATGCGCTACCAGCGAGGGTCTTGGAGCGCTGATGTCGCCTTGGCCTGGCGCAGCCAAGGTGGTCGTCCGGTGGATGCCAATGAGCGCGATGCCAAGCCGAGGGTCTGGGTCAGCATGGACTACCGTTTCTGAGCAGGGGGTCTAGTGGGGGATACCCAGCTGTTCCAGCGCATCCCCCACCAGCTCCAGCCGCAGCAGTGGGCTGTCCAGCGTCAGCAGGCGCTGTTTGAAGGCCGGCGGCAAGGGAAGCAGCTCGGACCAGCGGTTGGCCAGCCAGCCGGCGTCCTGCCAGAGGCTGTCGGCCTCTGCCCAGACAGGGAGGTCGGGGAAGGTGCCGGGGTGGTCGGTCTGCAGGCGCGTGTAGAGTGCCTGCAGGGCACCGGCCATGCCCTGCAGTTCGTCTGGCACAGAAACGGGTTGATCGGGGGGGTAAACCATCACGTCCGCCACCCACAGTCCGTGCCTGAGCTTCTTACTGCGCTCGATGCGGAACCGCTCCGTGCCTTCGCATTGAATCACCAGGAGGCCGGGCTGGGGTTGTTCCAGTTGGGTGATTCGTGCCAGGGTACCGACGGGTTCGAAGGCCTCTGTCCGAAAGCCTTCGCCGGTGCTGGGGTCACGCTGCTGCACCTCGTGGCCTTCGGTCAGGCGCACCACGCCAAATGGGGTGCCCTCGCGGTGGCAGCGCTGCACCATGTCGAGGTAACGCACCTCGAAGATTTGCAGCGGCAGGTGGCCGCCTGGAAACAGCACGGTACCCAGCGGGAAAAGCGGCAGCTTCGTCACGCCGGGCTCCGGAGCAAAGCCGTCAGGCGACGGCGTCGGCACTCTGGCGCTGCAGCATGGCCAGCACGTTGGCCACGGTGCTGCGGAGTTCGCGCCGGTCGCAGATGAAGTCCACAGCACCCTTGGTCTGCAGGAATTCGGCGCGCTGGAAGCCTTCGGGCAGCTTCACGCGCACGGTGTTCTCGATCACGCGGGGGCCGGCAAAACCGATCAGCGCCTTGGGTTCGGCAATCACCACGTCGCCCATGAAGGCGAAGCCCGCGCTCACGCCGCCCATGGTGGGGTCGGTCAGCACGCTGATGTAGGGCAGGCCCTTCTTGGCCAGACGGGTCAAGGCCGCATTGGTCTTGGCCATCTGCATCAGGCTCAGCAGCCCTTCCTGCATGCGCGCACCGCCGGTGGCCGTGAAGCAGACGAAAGGCACTTTCTGTTCGATGGCGGTTTCCACGCCACGGACGAAGCGTTCGCCCACCACGGAGCCCATGGAGCCGCCCATGAAGTCGAACTCGAAGCACGCGGCCACCAGTTCAATGGTCATGACCGAACCGCCCATGACGATCAGTGCATCCGTTTCGCCCGTGGTTTCCAGGGCCTCCTTGAGGCGCTCGGGGTATTTGCGGCTGTCCTTGAACTTCAGGGCATCGACCGGGATGACTTCTTGTCCGACCTCGTAGCGGCCTTCGGCGTCCAGGAACGCATCAAGCCGGGCGCGTGCGCCGATGCGGTGGTGGTGCGCGCAATGCGGACAGACGTTCTGGTTCTTTTCCAGATCGTTCTTGTAGAGCACGGCATCGCAGCTCGGGCATTTGATCCACAGCCCTTCGGGTATGGAGCGGCGGCTGCCGGGTTCCGAGGGGGTGATTTTGGGGGGGAGCAGCTTTTCAAGCCAGGACATGGTTTCTCCTTGCTGGTTTGGGCGTGATTATGCGCGCAAGCCGTCCAGGGCCTGTCGAATGCCCCTCAGGAAGGTGGCGGCGGTGGGTGCCACCCCGTCGCGGGGCGTGCTTTCAATCAGCTGGATCAGCCGGGTGCCAATGACCACGGCATCGGCGGTTTTGCCCACCGCGCAGGCGGTGGCCGCGTCGCGTATGCCAAAGCCCACGCCTACCGGGGTATTCACATGCTGGCGGATGCGTGGCAACATGGCTTCCACGGCGCCGGTGTCGAGGTGGCCCGCGCCGGTGACGCCCTTGAGCGACACGTAGTACACGTAGCCGCTGGCGATGCGCCCGACCTGGGCCATGCGTTCGTCCGTGCTGGTGGGGGCCAGCAGGAAGATCAGGTCCAGACCGTTGGCCTTCAGCGTGGCGGCGAATGCCTCGCACTCCTCGGGCGGGTAGTCCACGATCAGCACACCGTCCACACCGGCAGCGGCGGCGTCACGCGCGAAGGCGTTCTGGCCGTGTTTCAGTTCGTAGCGCTCCACCGGGTTGGCATAGCCCATCAGCACCACCGGGGTGGCACTGTCCGTCTGGCGGAAGTTGCGCACCATGTCCAGCACCTGGGTCATGCCAATGCCGAAGGTCAGGGCCTTCTCGCCCGCCTTCTGGATCACCGGGCCATCGGCCATGGGGTCGGAAAACGGCACGCCCAGCTCGATGATGTCGGCACCGGCCTGAACCATGGCATGCATGAGTTCGGGGGTCACGTCCGCGTACGGGAAGCCAGCGGTGACGTAGGGGATCAGGGCCTTGCGGCCCTGCTGGCTCAGGTTCTTCAGGGTGTTTTCAATGCGGCTCATGGCTCGGTTCCGGCTCAGGCTTTGATCAGGCTCACCGGCTGCTCGCCGCCCTTGACGGACTGGCCACGGCAACTGGGGCGGCAGTAGAAGTCGGCTTGCGACAGGTCGGCCACGGTTCCGATGTCCTTGTCGCCCCGGCCCGATAGGTTCACCAGGATGGACTGGTCCGGGCGCATGGTCTTGGCCAGTTTCATGGCGTAGGCCAGGGCGTGGCTGGACTCCAGCGCGGGGATGATGCCTTCGGTGCGACACAGATGGTGGAAGGCTTCAAGTGCCTCCTTGTCGGTGATGCCGACGTACTCGGCGCGGCCGATGTCCTTGAGCCATGCGTGCTCTGGGCCGACGCCAGGGTAGTCCAGGCCCGCGCTGACGCTGTGCGTCTCGGTGATCTGGCCGTTGTCGTCCTGCAGGATGTAGGTGCGGTTGCCGTGCAGCACGCCGGG